>CAMNBW010000006.1 GCA_946533525.1 uncultured Lachnospiraceae bacterium | reverse complement strand
CCGCTGACCTTACCCGGGAAGACTTCACCTATCATATGACGGGAAGAAAGCTTACAAACGATAAGTTCGTTCCGAAGAATGTAAGCAAAGAGCCTGTTTTGGAGGTTAAAAATCTTTCCCTCAAGGGAGCGTACGAAAACGTCAGCTTTGAGCTTAGAAAAGGAGAGATACTGGGTATCACGGGTCTTCTGGGCTCGGGAAGAACAGAGCTTGCCCTGTCGCTGTTTGGACTTATGAAGCCTAAGAGCGGTGAGATAAAGCTTAACGGACAGAGCGTGAGCATAAGCTCTCCCATGGAAGCGCAGAAGCTCAAGATAGGATATGTTCCCGAGGACAGACTTACGGAAGGTCTGTGCTTAAGGCAGCCCATAGCGGACAATATCACTCTTTCTTCCTTAAAGCGTCTTTCGGGGAAGTTCGGCATTTTAAATCATAAAGATATTTATAAGGACGCGCAGATCTGGGTCGATAAATTTTCCATTGCGACCGATGATCCCCATAAATATGCGTCCACACTGTCCGGAGGAAATCAGCAGAAGATCGTTCTTTCGAAGTGGCTGAGCAATGATCTGGACGTACTTATACTGAACGGTCCGACGGTCGGCGTCGATGTCGGAGCTAAACAGGATATTCATCAGCTTGTACACGAGCTTGCGAACGACGGTCTTGCGGTAATAATCATTTCCGATGACCTTTCCGAAGTCGTACAGAACTGCAACCGTGTAATTGTTATGAAGGACGGACATATCTCGGGAGAGATAGGCTCGGACGATATAACCGAAGATAATATTCTTGAAATCATCCGTTAAGTAAGGAGATACCTTAATGAACAAGTCTATGTTAAAACGTATGACACACAGAACGGAATTTTGGATATTCATAGTTCTGATAATAATGTGTTTGATGATCCAGGCGATTTCCGGAGGACAGCTTTTCGAACCCACGACAGTGGTTACCATACTGCGTTCCATGATAGTGGACGGCATGTTTGCCATGGTCTGTCTGGTCATTATGGTCTCGGGCGGTTTCGATCTTTCCTTCCCGGCGATAGCGGCCCTTGCCTATTCACTCTCGACTACGATCTGCCTGAATAATGGGTGGTGCGAGACCAATCCGATCCCCGGCTTTATACTGGCGGTCGTCATCGGAGCGGTATTGGGAATGCTGAACGGCTGGATAATAGCTTATTTTAAGCTGAATACGATGATAGTAACCCTCGGAACCCAGACCTTCTTCCTTGGAATAAGCATGGGTCTGCTGCAGCTAAAGGAGATAACCTCCACTCTGCCGAAGAGCTTTAAGGCGCTGGGAACCTCCTATCTGTTTGAGGTTTATAATTCCCAGGGACTTCGCTCCACGATGTCGTCTCTGTTTATACTTTTTGTGATACTTGTGATAATAACGTCCTTCGTGCTCAATAAGACAATGTTCGGCCGTGCCCTTTATGCAATAGGAGGAAACGAGGTTTCCGCTGAAAGGGCAGGATACAATGTCAGAAGGACAAAGTTCATCTTGTACACTGTTGCCGGAGCCGTATCGGGCTTTATCGGAATGATACGTGTGTGCCTTGCGAGCCAGTCAATACCCAAGGCGCTGGTAGGTAAGGAAATGAATATCATTCCCGCAGTAATCCTCGGAGGAGCTTCTATCTTCGGAGGTGAGGGTTCGGTTTTCGGAACGGTCTGTGCGATCTCGATAATAACCGTGGTTTCAAACAGTATGCTGCTTATCGGAATAGATACCTATTGGCAGGATCTGTTTAACGGAGCCGTTATACTCGTGGGTATTACGGTATCGGCGCTGCAGGCAATGCGCAGGAAAGGTTAAGGGGGATTTGCAGATATGAAAAATTATTTTGCTAAGAATAAGTATACGGCTTTGCTTCTTATCCTGCTTGCGGCGGTACTGCTTTTCTTCACCGTAACGCAGGGCAGTAAATTCTGGAGCGCATCGATGCTGAGCGGAATGTGTATGCAGTTCCCTGAATTCGGAATGATAACCTTAGGACTGATGTTCTGCTTTATCAGCGGAAATATCGATATGTCCTTCGTAGCACTGGGAGACTTCGCGGCGATCATAGCCGTAAAGTATATAGTGGCAAATACGAATGATACGATGAGCAACGGAGCCATTGGCGGCGTTATACTGGTAGGCATTCTTATATCGGTGCTTATAGGTATTTTCGGGGGCTTTATAAACGGAATTCTTGTAACGATGCTGAACATACCGCCCGTAATGGCTACCATAGCCATGTCCCTTGTGTGGCAGGGCTTTTCTACGGCGCTTACAAGAGGAGATGCGGTTACGGGACTGCCAATGTTGTACTCCGAAATCGGCCATTCCAATGTGCTCGGGTTCATCCCGTTCCCGCTGTTTATCTTCATCATTGGCTTTGCCATCGCCGCTTTTCTGCTTAAATGTACAACCTATGGAGAAAAGCTTTACATGATAGGAACCAATGCAAAGGCGGCAAAGTTCTCCGCGATAAACACGAGATTTCTTATAGTAATGACGTTTATAATATGCGCGGTCTATTCAAATCTCGGCTGCATGATAATGGTATCCACGATGAGCTCTGCCAAGGCTGATTACGGCAGCTCTTATCTTATGAGATGTATCCTTATCCTCGTCCTCGCCGGTGTACTTCCCGACGGCGGATACGGAAAGATAATGGATGTGCTCTTTGCCATAGTGATCGTGCAGATAATATCCTCGGGAGTTAATATGTTCCCTCAGATAAATACCTATTATGCATCCCTTATCTGGGGCGGACTGCTTCTGATAGTCCTTATCCTGAGCACCAAGATGACAGGAGACGGCTTCTTTGCCAAAAAGGCAGTAAAGAAGGCAGCTGCGGCCAATAAGAACTAATATTCTTAAGCGGTCTGGCTGACTACTGAAGCGCAAGGATAAAGTCATACATCACCCCTGCCCGTGGTAATGCGGGCGGGGGGTTTTTATGTTATACTTTATTTCGTAACAGATATTTAAAACGCTGCAAGATATGTTTAGTCGAGATACGAGGTGATAAAGTGTTTAAATGTAAAAGCTGCGGAGGAGACCTCATCTTTAATATTGAAAAGCAGGATATGGAGTGCGTGTTCTGCAACAGCCACTTCGGCGTGGAGGAATACGCCGAGGACAGGGTGGCAGAGGAAGATGAAGTCTATGAAACAACTGTATATACCTGTACACAATGCGGGGCCGAGCTTACGAGCCAGGACAACTCTGCGGTCGCCTTCTGCAGCTACTGCGGAACAGAAGCTGTGCTCGAGAGCAGGATAAGCCAGGCTTACCGGCCGTCCCACATAGTTCCTTTTAAAAAGACCAAGGAAGAATGCAAAAAGATCTACCTCGAGAAGGCCAGGAGGGAGCCCTATGTCCCCAGGGAATTTAAGGATCCGCAATTTATAGATAAGTTCAGGGGGATATATATTCCCTATTGGGAATACGATGTCGCCTTTAATAATGAGCCGGTCTTGACGGTAAATGAAAGCTATACCTCGGGGAATTACAGATACGACAATGTATATAACGTCAAGCCCCAATTGAAGAATACAAACATCACAATACCCTGTGATGCCTCGGCCAGCTTTGACGATGAAATAGCAAACGAGATAGCCCCCTATCATAAAGAAGCAAGGCAGGACTTTAACCCTGCCTATCTGGCCGGATTTTTTGCCGACACAGCCGACGTCGAAAAGGAGGTTTACGCCGACGAAGCTATCGGGCGGGCCCAGGATCACGTTTTGTCCAACGTCACCAAGGATTTTAAGGAGGGAGCCCGGGTCGATATATCTGATAGTGATAAAGAGCGGAGCAGGATCTTAGGGACGGAATGCAGGGGTGTTAAGGGAAGCCTCTATCCCGTCTGGTTTTTGACCTGGAGAAATGGTCAGCGGCTTGCGTACGGTGTTATAAACGGGGAAACCGGAAAAATATCGGCGGAGATCCCTGTGGATATAAAGACCTTTATGATGGTTTCAGGCATCATCGCTTTAATTGTATTTTTTATAATGACGATCACCGGAGCCCTTATTCTTCCGCCCACGGTATTGATGTTTGCCGATATAGCGGCATTCATTGCCCAGTATTTCTACCAGAAGGAAGTTGCTGCAATAATGGAAAAGGAGACCAACCGGAATAATCTGGGGGCTCTTAGCGCCAAGGAGCTGGAGGAGATAAAAAAGAAGGGCAGAAGAAGAGTAAAAAAAGGCATTTCGGCCGTCATTATATTTGCCCTAGTGGGAATACTCGCATTTTTCTGTGTAATGATGGATACCTACGAAAGACTGCCTATTGTTACTCCGGTGATATTTATAGCCGGTTTTATCTGGTTTATCAGAACCCTGAGGCCTCTCGCCCGGATAAAGGAAAAGCGCATGATCTTCGGGGCGATACTCCCTGTAGTGGCGGAATTTATAGCTGCGGCCATAGGCATAACGCTGCCGGCAGCGGACTGGATATACTATTTAGGCAGCGTGGTGGTTTTCGGGGCGCTGACGGTTACGTCGCTGGGACTTATTCTGGAATACAATCTTCTTACGACAAGATCTATTCCCGATTTTCACGACAGAAAAGGAGGAAACAAGGATGCGGGCAGATAAGAGGAAGACACTTAGCCGTATAGCGGCTGCATTATTCATTATGCTGCATATCATGGTATATTCGTCCTTTCTTGTGTTAGGGGCGGATGATGCCCTGTATGTCAATTCGGAAACAGGCTATGGCGTTTATATATACGACGATGAAGACCTGCTCACAGACGAAGAGGAGGATGAATTGCTGCAGAACATGATCCCCCTGACGACGTACGGCGGAGCGGCCTTTGTAAGCACTTCCTCCCAGGATGCGGAGGCGGCTGTAAGGAGCGAAAGCCACAGCATTTTCAACAATGCCAGCAGCACCCTCTTTCTTATCGACATGGGAGCGCGGGAGATAAAGCTGGCAAATACGGGCGATGTGCATAAGGCGGTAACTGATAACTATATGAATATTATCACCGATAACGGCTATACCTATGCTTCGGACGGGGATTATCTCGCCTGCGCCCAGTCGGTCTTTGATCAGGAGTACAGCGTCCTTGAAGGACACAGGATAGCCCAGCCCATGAGATACCTGACAAATATACTGACAGCGATAGTTGCGGGCCTGCTCATTAACTTTATCTTTGTCTGGGTCGGGAAGGGCAAGGTCACTATCAGCGACAGCGAGCTCATCGCGGCGGCAGCGGGCGCGGTCGTCGGAACGGCTATCAGTAAGCAGCGCGTAAGCTCCAGAAAAACCAGGATCGTAAGCTCCTCGGGCTCTGGCGGGGGATCCGGCGGAGGCTTCTCCGGCGGCGGAGGCGGCGGTTTTTCGGGAGGAACCGGAGGTCATAAGTTCTGAGCATGGACTATATCAACATCTTGGTAAAATTGATCGCCGGGGTCCTGCCGGAAAATATATTTTTGCGTTCCCTGGCGGAAACGCTGCTGGTCTTCGCGCTGATGCTGGTTCTTGGCTGTGCGGTGGCTCTTATAAACTGGCTGATATCCTGGATACTGGCGTTGGTGCTGGGGATGATTCCGACGTTTATTATCATGAATTTTGCAACCTATCCCGGCACTGTGCATCATGAGCTTTCTCATGCGCTTATCGTTTTTCTTACGGGTGGAAGAGTGAAAAAGATCTGTCTTGTCCCGAGTCCGACTTCTCTGGGGCATGTTGAGTTTCAGACGAGGGGCAATGTCTTTTTCCGCTCTCTCCAGCTGTCACTTTCTGCCGTGGCTCCGGTTCTTTGCGGTCTTGTAACGGAAGCCCTGCTTTTTATATATGTCTATCCTGCCGCGGTTCAAACCTGGCAGAAGGTCTTGTTTTTCTATCTGGCGATCAGCATATTTATTCACCTTACGCTGAGCATCCAGGACCTCATAAATTTCTTTCAGGGCCTCCTGCCCTCCATCGTGGTCTTTTTCCTGATCTTTCTGGCTGTAAATTACATAACCATTGCTTTGTAAAAAGGTGTTGACAGTCGGACGTTATAATGCTATATTAACTGTACTAATAGTAATAGTACAGTTAGGAGGTAGAGATGAAGCCGATAGATTATAGGGATTCACGTCCGATATACGAGCAGATAGCCGACTATTACAAGCGGCTGATATTATCGGGGGCAATCAAGACAGATGAGCAGCTTCCTTCTGTAAGGAGCCTCGCGATAGATCTTTCCACAAACCCGAATACCGTGCAAAAGGCATATGCGGAGCTGGAAAGAAAAGGTTTTATTTATACTGTAAAGGGGAGGGGAAATTTTGTGAAGGAAAAGGAAGATCTTTTGAACGTAAGACAGGATGAACTCGTTGAAAGGCTGGGCGAGATTTTTTCCGAGGCGGAAGAGATCGGAATGAATATCGACCAACTGGTGCATAGGGCGAGGGAAGGGAGGAAAGAGGCATGATAAATATCAGCAGCATTAATAAATCCTTTGGTGAGATACATGCGGTAGATAATATCACCCTCACCATAGAGGAAAAACAGGTCTTCGGACTTATCGGAACAAACGGCGCGGGCAAGAGTACGCTTCTTAGAATGATGGCAGGGGTCTTGCTCCCCGACAGCGGAGAAGTCCTGATAGACGGAGAAAAGGTATATGACGCTCCGGCAGTGAAGCAGAAGATATTCTTCATCCCGGATGAGGCATACTTTTTCCCGAACGCCACTGCGGCGGATATGAAGAGGTACTACGCAGGAATATATCCCGGTTTTGATACCGAAAGGTTTGACAAGCTCATGTCCAACTTCGGCCTGTCATCCACAACGAAGATAGCCACATATTCGAAGGGAATGAAAAAGCAGTTATCCCTCCTTCTGGGGATTGCTTCCAATACAAAATATCTCTACTGTGATGAGACCTTCGACGGGCTGGATCCGGTAATGAGGCAGGCGGCAAAGAGCCTTCTTGCAAACGATATGGAAAACAGGGAATTCACTCCTATAATAACCAGCCACAATCTGCGGGAGTTGGAAGACATCTGCGACCATGTGGGCCTTCTGCACAAGGGAGGAGTGCTTTTATCCAGGGATATAGAGGATATGAAGCTAAATCTTCAAAAGATCCAGTGCGTATTCAGGGAAGGCACAGATATAAAGGAAGTTGAAAACAAGCTTGAAATACTAATCCATGATACCAGAGGAAGTCTCCATACCTATACGGTAAGAGGGAGCAGGGAATCGGTGGAAGAGATATTCAGAGGTGTGGACACGGTATTTTTTGAAACCCTGTCGCTGACACTTGAAGAAATATTTATCAGTGAAACGGAGGTGGTCGGATATGACATTCGCAAACTCATCATCGGATAAGAAAAATTTAAACAGTATGAGCCAATGGGCTATCACTATGAGGAGAAAGTGGCTCCTGGCTGTTTATATCCTTTCGGCAATAATCTGGTACCCGATAACGACGGTGGTAAGACTTACCGGAGATTTAAACAGACTGGGAAGCCTGTATCCTGAGCTCTCATTAAAGAGCGTGCTGATACATGACTTCAGCAGAGTGGTGGGCTTTGACAGCTTCAGCTTTCTTGCGGTTACGGTCCTTGCTTTTATCACCGCGATACAGGGCTTTGCATATCTGTACCGCCGGCAGACAATAGATTTTTATGAGTCCCAGCCGATAACGAGAAACGCGATGTTTGCAAAAATATATATAAACGGCTTTCTGATGTTCTTATGCACTCACGCAGCAGGCTATATCCTGGCATTTCTGGTTGCCGGGGCAATGGGAGTTTTTCGTCTTGCCCTTGTAGCCGAGGCACTTGTTGAACTGGCAGAGCTGTCCCTCCTGTTTTTGGGGATATATTCCATAACTGCTTTGGGAACCATAGTGAGCGGAACGCTGATAATGGGCATAATGGTAAGCTTATTCCTTCTGGCGGCCGAGGTTGTTATAAGAGGACTTGTCCAGCTTTGCTCCCAGACATATCTGGCCACGTTTTATTTCGCATCCTTTGATGTGTGGAATACAGTGACGTCGCCGTTCTTTATATTTATCGAAACGGCTGACCGTTTTGCCAGAAATTATACCGATGATTCTGTATACAGGATTGCGTCCGTCTACCGCCACCTTGAAAAGGCTGTAGGACCGGATATTAAAATACTTGTTATAGCAATAGTTGCTACCGTCCTGGCCTGGGTTGCATATAAATACAGAAAATCCGAAAGTGCCGGTCATTCCGTAGTTTTCAGGCAGGCTGAATGGATATTGAAGCTTGTCTGCGGCGTGGCGGCCTGCATCCTGACCGGAGTTGTAATGGACGGCGTAACTCAGGGAGCCGTGGCGATAGTATTTATAGGAATGATACTGACAGCAGCTATCATCTGTGCCGTCGCGGAGATAATTTTTGAAAGCGATTTCAAGGCTCTGTTTAAAAATTCCTGGCACATTGCGGTTGTTTCGATCATAGGAATAGCCGTGATCCTTGGGTACAGATTTGATGTTACCGGTTATGAAACATATATTCCCGCCGCGGAAAAGGTGTCAAGCTGCGCGATCTTTGATACCTACGGAATGGGTAGAAATTACTATGAAGCTGACGGGACTGCCATGGATACGATAGAGTATTTTGAGAAATACATGTATCTTTCGGATATAGAGGGGGTCGAAGATATTGCCCGATACGGACAGCAGGTTAAGGTGGACAGGGACAGAATGTACAGAGGTCTGGACATTGCGCGTTACGAGGATACCATGCAGGATCCTATGGAAATGGATTATTCCTGGAACAGAGTTATCATGTACAGGATGAAAAACGGCAAGACGGTATACAGGTCAATCCTGATACCGGAGAGTACGGATCCGGCCATGCTGGACAGGGTAACGAAAAGTCCGGAATACAGCCTGTGCATGTATAACATCGACGATGGTTTCATCGAGACTGCAAAGGCAGCAGGGGAGTATTCGGAACTGAATTTCGATTCCGGCTGTTCACAGTTTAAAGGAGACGGAGAGCTGTTCGGAGCCTTCATAGAGGCGTTCAGGCAGGATCTTGAAGAAAATTACTGCTTTACGCTCGCCAACAGATCCGATCCGGTGGGAGCCGTATATTATTCGCCGGATAATACTGTAGCTTCGGATATGAACTCATATTACTTAAGCTTCCCTATCTTCCCTGAATATAAGAGGACTATTAAGTTCCTATCCGATAACGGGCTTTATACCGAAGGGATTCTTCCTGAAGATCAGATAGGGAGCATAACGGTCTATTATGATGCGAATGTAAACAGATATTATTATGATGAGACTAAATATGAATATGAAGAGGTAAGGGAGAAAGAATATACGGATCCGGCCAGTATCAGTGCCATGATGAGCGTGGCTCACTGCGACGGGAATGATTGGGAATGGAGATCCGCCAATTACTTCGACTACAGCTATGAAGTCGTGGTAAAAATGGACAGCAGCTATAAGCCTGAGGGCTACGGAAACAGGGTAGCTTCATACAGTCTGTATTTTAGGAATGGCAAAATACCAGATTTTGTAAAAACAGATCTAAAGGCAAAGTGATTTTTTGTTGACGGATCATAAATTGAATGTTATGATTTTATCGATGTAATAGCATGAGCTCCCGGCGGTCTCCCTTATATCTCTCTGAATATACGAATTGGCAAAAATTCTTGCCGGGGGCGTTAAAAATTAAAAGATTCTGCTATCCTCAAGGTGGCAGAATCTTTTTGTGTAACAGTCTCTAGTCCCTAAGAATACAGGAGAAGCAATATATGATAAGACCGGGCTATATTCAGAAGCTTAAGATAACAAAAAAAACCGATTTTGGTGTATATCTGTCCGACGGCGGGGAAGAAAAAGTGCTGCTTCCGATTAAGCAGGTGCCAAAAGGGGCGGATATAGGCCATGAGCTGGAGGTATTCGTCTATCTGGATTCAAAAGACAGGATAATCGCTACGGTCAACAGCCCCCTTCTTACCATAGGCGAGGCGGCAATGCTTAAGGTAAAGGATATTACAAGGACCGGAGTTTTTCTGGACATGGGACTGGAGAGGGATCTTCTGCTTCCCTTCAAGGAGCAGACCTATACTCCGGGTCTCGGGGAAGAGGTTCTGGTGAAAATGTACCTTGATAAAACGGGCCGTCTGGCGGCAAGTATGAAGGTCTATGATACCCTTTCCCTCGATGCTCCTTACGGAAAGGACGACGAGGTGGAGGGGCTTGTCTATGAGATAAGCCGGAATTTCGGCGCCTTTGTTGCGGTTGACAACAGGTATTCCGCCCTTATCCCGCAAAAGGAGCTTCCGCCGGATATAAAGGCCGGGAGCAGGATCCATGCCCGGGTGGCAGGGGTAAAGGAAGACGGCAAGCTGGATCTGTCGGTGCATAAAAAGGCCTATCTGCAGATGAATGACGATGCGGACAGGCTCCTGGAAATGATGGATAAGAACGGGGGTAAGCTGGATTTTAACGAGAAAAGCGAGCCCTGGTTCATCAAAGAGAGGACCGGAATGAGCAAGGCGGCGTTTAAGAGAGCCATAGGACACCTGCTCAAGGAAAAGCTCATAAAGATAACGGAATCAGAGGTTATAAGGAACGGATGACCAAAGGCTCTGTCAAGGGCTTTGTGGGTTTTTAACAAAAATAAGCATCCAAATATGTGCAAAATACACAATAAAATTTTGGATTTAACAAAACTTATGTGAAAGATTAGAGTTGATAATAAGTTCCTGATTGCTTATAATGCATCCGTAAGCATATTAAATAACATGAAATTAAGATGAAAGGAGAACAAAGATGAAGGTTCAGAACATTAATGACGTGGATAAGTTTTTCAAGGTAGTTGACAGCTGCAGCGGAAAGGTTGAGCTGGTTACAGGTGAGGGAGACAGACTTAATTTAAAGTCAAAGCTTTCACAGTATGTTTCGATGGCAAATATCTTTTCGGACGGAACTATAAAGGAGCTTGAGATCGTGGCTTATGAGCCCGCTGATATTGATAAGCTCGTGAACTTCATGATGGATGGCAACTAAACGCCCATCTCATGCCAAATGATAGCACCACTAATTATTTGACTTGCGAAGCCCTCGTGTCTATGATGGATACGAGGGTTTTTTAATTGGAATGATCGGAAAGAGCTTTGCCAGAGCATTTGTTTGCATGGCTATGATAATCGCTATAGTGGCGTCGGTCCCGAGAGAGGTCCGGGCATCCTTTGCAATAGGAGCCTTAAGGGGGAGCGAGAAGTTTGACGAGACCATCCGGAGCGACAGTCCGTGGTTTTTTGAGCACGGGGAATTCTCCATGCAGGGGATAAATCAATACGGTTATACCGGTACCTGCGGAGAGGCGGCCCTTGCAAACGCCATGAACCATATTTTTTCCACCTCCTATTATACGGAAAACATGCTGGTGAAGATGGCGGTAGATCACAATCTCTGCACTACCCAGAGCGACATCAAGGAGAACCTTGGCGGAATGAGCCCTGAGCAGATGATGTATCTTATAACCTTCCTGAACAACGTGGCCGGCACCGACATACTGGAATACTCGATCTCAATGAACCATATAGCGGAAAATGTCTTTAAACAGCCGGAGTATTCCATGGGCGGAGTCTATGTCTGCGATAACTCTATTGAGCTTGAGGAGGATGATGTTGCCGGGGTAGACGCGGTCATGATGGTAACCAAGGGCGTGCCGGACGTGGAGGCAATGGCGGAGGATATTGATAACGGCTATGTCTATGTGGAATGTGTGGACAGCAACATCCTGTGGGATTTTGACAGGGCGATAGTGGAGTCGGTAGGCATGAAATATATTGCCTCCAACCACTGGATAGCGATAACCAATACTATACGCGATAAGACGGGAAAGCTTCTGGGGTTTTATGTCGTGGATTCGGGCACGGGCACAAAGACTGTGCTGAAGGATAAAATGCACACGATGATATTCGGCCTGCCGAACGAGCCTATAACCGATGCTGCCTGCATAAGGATAAACCCGCTGGAAAGCGGTAAAGCCGGACGCTGATTTATATATTGAACGGATTTATTTCGGTCACTGTATTTTTCTTAATTTATACAAAGTGAAGGCGTATCTGTCGAAGCTCATATTGGAGACGAACTCTGCTTCGTAGCCGTGTGACACAGCCTCGTCCAGATAATTTTCATAGCCCGGAACTTCGAAGTACCATAGTGTTTCGCTGCATTCATCGGCGGTTTCCCACTCATATTTTTTCAGCTCAGGATAATAATATCTCATGCATAACTCTATCTGATATTTGTCCTCATAGATGATATAGCCGTCCCCGGAGCTTAAATTTTCATCGAAATAAGCGGTCATGGCGGCTGCTCCCGGGGCATATTCCGACCGGTATTCCTGAGGATATATGGCTATAAGGGAAGAGAGCATGATAACGGGGAAGAGCCCGGAGGTGACATTGTTAAAAAGCCCTTCGCTGTCCGTGGCGGCGATGGAAGCTCCAAGCCAGAAAAGCCCGAGGGAGGGCACAAGGTACCTTGAGGTGAAAAGGTTTCCTCCCGCGGCGGCGGAACACAGATAACCGAATGCCAGGGTAAGGTAGGGGAGGAGCATCAGAAAAAGCGGAATTAAAAAACGCTTGTTTTTGAATGACGAAATAACGCAGAAACCCAGCAATATCGCTATTGAGAGCAGTAATACAAGGGATACCGGGGTTATATTGGTGACATAGGGGAAGCGCAGGTCCGATAAAAATGAGTGTAGGCTCAAAGGTTCCATGGAAAAATAGCTCCCGGCCCGCCTTAGCTGCAGGATGGTCAGGACGAGCATCGGAAGATACGCCGCTGCAAGGATGCCAAGGGCTTTAAGGCGTGCAGGCAGGAAATTTTTCCCGCCGGAAAAAGCCGGCAAAGCCTGGAGCAGGAGGGCCAGCCAGATAAAAGCACAGGGAATAAGGGCGTATTGGTGGGTATAGCCCGACAGGGCTGAAAAAGCTATGAGGCCGGCATAATTTTTCCGTAGATCCGACGGGGCGGACACGAGCACTTCAAGGGCAAAGACCCCTGCTGCGGCTGCAAAGAAGAGCCCCCAACTGTATGGACGTATTTCCACGCCGTAATGGATCAAATGGGGAGCGCAGATAATGCAGACATTAAATACTGCCGCACATTTTTCCCCGTACAGCCTGGAAATATGAAAAGGAGAGAGCCAAAGCAGCAGCAGTATCATGGGAATTACCGAAGAAAGCTTCATGATATATGAGCTGTAGCCGAAGACTGCGGTCAAAATCCAGGTGAATATATTGTAAAACGGCGGAAGGGTATCGGAGACCGTTCCCCTAAGCATCTCGGTAAAGCTGCCGCGGATAATGCAGGCGGTGAAAGCCTCATCCACCCATAGATTATTGTTAAATATGAGAGACAGGTATATGACGCTTCCGGCTATGCCGAGAATAAATACACCCATTTTTGCAGAAAAAGTGCGTTCCTTCATGTAGTCATTATATACCGGCGAAGTTGAAAAGTATATCGTAACTATGGTATAATTTTACGACTATCGATTGATATGGCTTTGGCTGCTGAATGCCGCCCTTAAGACGGGGATATGGCGGAGGAGTTTGAGACCCGGAGCGATATATAGCGGTAGGAGCTATTATTATCCGGCAAGAAGATTATGAGACAGATAGAATTATTGGGTTTAAAGCTCCAGGATCATTCCGTAAGGGAAGCCATGAGGCTTTTGCATGAATTTGTAAATGACGATGTATGCAATAAGATCGACTTCGTGACACATGAGCTTTTGCTGAGCGCATCGGAGAATCCGGAGCTGGCGGCTTATATTCAGGGAACGGATATGGTCGTTTTTTCCTCCTCTGATATATTGGAGGCGGCTAATGTGGCCGGAAGGGCAAGGGAACGCGAGATCGAGAGCAACCTGTTTCTCAAGGGGATGCTGCGTAAGCTTGCAAAGGAAAAAAGGAGTATATATCTTATAACTTCATCGGAAGATGACGCGGTTGCCCTGCGCTCGGAACTGTCCGATATAAACGAAGAGCTCAGGTTCTGCGGAGGCAGCGTGGCGGAGGCCGTAACTGCCGATATGGATTCGATAGTTAATGACATTAATTCGGTTATTCCGGATGTGGTAATTATAAGGCTTCCCGCCGGGATGGGGGAAAAATTCATGGCGGTGAATTCAATGAAGATCAATTCAAGACTTCTTATATCGTTGGGGGATACCGAGCTTAAGGGTCTTGGCGGAGGGTACACAGGTCTTCGCAGCTTTATAATCCGGAGATTGTTTAAAAGGGAGGCAACTAAGTATCAGAATTGACCGGATAAGGAGAAGGGTGCCGTATGATAACAAATCAGATATTACTGAGTACCATCGAAGGACTTAAGGCCATTACAAACGAAGATATTTGCGTCATGGATACGGAAGGCAGAAAGCTTGCGTCCACATTTGACGACGAGAGGATCCAGCCCGGCGAGGTAGTGAATTTTGTGCAGTCCCAGGCTGACAGTCAGGAGATCCGGGAATACCAGTTTTTTAAGGTTTACGACGAGGATTCCCAGCTCGAATATGTGCTTGTGGTGGACGGGGGCAGCGACGATTCCTTTATGGTGGGCAAGGTTGCCGCCTTCCAGATAAAGGGGCTCTTAAGCGCCTACAGGGAGCATTACGACAAAGATAATTTCATAAAGAATCTCCTTCTCGATAATCTGTTGCTTGTAGACATCTACAACAGGGCAAAAAAGCTTCATCTCGAGACCGACAGCAGACGGATGGTGCTTTTGGTGGAGACCGGGGCGGAGAAGAACAGCGGAGTCCTCGAAAAGCTCCGCGAGCAGTTCGGCAGCAAGCCGGGGGATTTTGTGACTGCCGTTGATGAAAAGGGTATCATCATCGTCAAGGAGGTCCCTGACAAGGCAAAGGACGATGCCGAGCAGAAAATGGCCCATAACGTTATGGATGTGCTCGAAAAGCTGGGCTGCGGGAATGCGCGTATTTCTTACGGGACAAGTGCGGCGTCCCTGAAGGATGTGAGCCGTTCCTATAAGGAAGCGAAGATGGCGCTGGATGTCGGAAAGATTTTTTTCGAGAACAGAAGTATTATAGCCTACAGCTCCCTTGGGATAGGGCGTCTGATCTATCAGCTGCCCATACCGCTTTGCAAGATGTTCATAAAAGAGATCTTTCAGGGCAAGTCTCCCGATGATTTTGACGAGGAGACCCTTGTAACGATAGACAAGTTTTTTGAAAATTCTCTGAATGTGTCCGAGACCTCGCGGCAGTTGTTTATTCACAGGAATACGCTGGTCTACAGGCTCGACAAGCTTCAAAAGACCACGGGGCTCGATCTGAGGGTGTTCGAGGATGCGATCACCTTCAAGATAGCGCTTATGGTCTCTAAATACATGAAGTATATGGAGAAATATAATTATTAAAAAGGAAGTAAATATGGCACGTGTTAGAGACAATTCCAATACCGACCAGCCGGTCATCAGTCTGGAAAACGTTTGCATGCAGTATGAGAGGACCGAATCGCCGGCATTGGACAAGGTTTCGCTTAGGGTTGAACCGGGAGAATTCGTGTTCGTGGTCGGAGACAGCGGTTCGGGCAAATCGACTCTGATCAAGATACTCCTCAGAGAAGAAAAGGCTACGAGCGGAAGGGTTTTCGTAAACGGTATAAATGTAAGCAAGATACGCCATGGAAAGATACCCAGATACAGAAGGAATATCGGGGTCGTCTTCCAGGATTTCCGGCTTTTGAAAGACAGAAACGTATATGAGAATGTAGCATTTGCACAGAGGGTTATATCTACCCCGGCGGGTCAGATAAAAAAGAATGTTCCTTCTGTGCTTTCGCTTGTGGGGCTTGCGCAGAAGTATAAATCAAAGCCCAGCAATCTTTCCGGAGGTGAGCAGCAGAGGGTTGCTGTAGCCAGGGCCCTCGTCAATAAGCCCAGGCTCCTCTTATGCGATGAGCCTACGGGAAATCTGGATCCCAAGACGACCTGGGAGATAATGTATCTGCTTGAGGAGATAAATAATTCAGGTACGACGGTATTGGTAGTTACGCATAACAGAGAGATAGTTAATGCGATGCAAAAAAGAGTGGTGACAATGAAAAAGGGCGTTATCGTCAGCGACCAGAGGAAGGGCGGTTATTTAGATGAGGATTATTAACAGTTTCTTCTATTCGTTGGGACAGGGCTTTAAAAATATCTGGAGGAATAAATCTTTCTCGCTGGCGACTATTGCGACCATAGCTTCCTGCGTATTTTTATTCGGTCTGTTCTATTCGGTAGTTTTAAATTTCCAGAATGTTGTAAGGCAGGCGCAAAACAGCGTCGCGGTCACGGTATTTTTTGACTACGGGATAAGCGATGCGGAGATCTCCGCAATCGGAGACGCGATAAAGGGAAGGGCAGAGGTTTCGAGGATAGAGTTCGTGTCCGCCGAGGAAGCCTGGGAAACCTTCAGGACGGAGAACCTTGGAGAGTATGCGGATACCTTCGGAGATGACAACCCCTTGGAAGACGACGCGAACTATGAAATATACCTAAATGATGTTTCAATGCAGGACTCACTTGTCGCCTACCTTGAAGGGGTCAACGGCATAAGGGAGGTTCGAAAGTCTGCGATTGTGGCGAATATGCTTACAAGCGTTAATTCTCTTGTGGGATATGTGTCCATGGGGATAATCTTCATCCTGTTTGCAGTCTCCATCTTCCTTATCAGCAATACGGTCGCCCTCGGTATCACGGTGAGAAGTGAAGAGATAGGCATAATGAAGCTGATAGGCGCAACGGATTTCGTTGTAAGGGCGCCCTTCGTTTTCGAAGGAATGCTTTTGGGGCTTATAGGCGCCGGTCTGCCGCTGATTGCGGTATACTTCCTGTATAACAGGATAGTTGAGTATGTAACGGAGCGGTTTGAGATATTGTCTTCGCTGCTTAAATTCCTTCCGGTGGAGGAGATATTCCTGACACTGGTTCCCGCCGCGCTTATTCTCGGCGTCGGCATAGGCTTTTTGGGAAGCTTTACTTCCACCCGAAAGCATTTGAAGGTATAAATGAAAAAAAGAGTATTACGGTTTTTGCTTAGCTTTATTATCCTGTTTTCCGCAGGCGCAGTATGCCTTACCACGGCATATGCGGATGAAGAGGAGGAGCAGGAGGAGGACGAGAACGACGAAGAAGATGAGGATACCGGAGATGATGAGGAAGAAGATACTTCTTCCTCTTCTTCTTCGGGGGCTTCGGCGCTGTTGACCAATGATAAGATCAAATCCAGCGAGAAGGCCAAAACCGATGCGGAGCAGACAAAGGCTGCTCTTGCGCAGGGGCAGGAGAACGCAAAGAGGATAATCGCCTCCCTGGAAACGGCTAAATCGGATGCTCAGGAGTATGTAACAAAGATAGACGGAGAGATAAGCAATATTCAGGATAAGATAGATGCTTTGTCCGCAAATATAGTAAGAATAAGAGAGGATATTGCCGAAACCGAAAGGGAGCTCGAGGAGGCCGAGAAGATCCGCGCACAGCAGTACGAATACATGAAGATGCGGATCAAGGCTTCTTACGAAAGCCGCGAAGAGACCATAGCCGAGGCTATATTTACCTCAAAGGGCATAGGAGAACTTTTGAACCGGTCGCTGTATCTTAACGAGGTAGCGGCCTACGACAATAAAAAGCTGGCTGAGTACGCCGAAACCGTGAAGACTGTTAACGAGACGGCTGAGCGTCTGGCCGGCGAAGAAGAAGAGCTTAAGGACGCCATGGACGAGGCGCTTTCGGAGGAAACCGCGGCGCAGGCTCTTTTGGACGAAAAAGAACAGGAGGTTGCGGCATATACTGCCTCCATCGGGGATAAAGAGGCTCAGGTCAGGGAATATCAGGCCATGATCGCCGAGCAGAATTCCATAATCGCCTCCATGGAAGCGGCTATCAAAGCGGAAAGGGAAAGACTTGCCGCCGAGGCCAGGAAATACGGAGGCGGAGTCTTTGCGCATCCCTGTCCCGATTATACAAGGATCTCCGATGAATACGGCATGAGGATGCATCCGACCCTGGGTGTGGAGCTGATGCATAACGGCATTGACTTCGCGGCTCCGTCGGGGACGCCCATCTATGCGGCAGCCGACGGCGAGGTCATAGGGGCGGGGTATTCCGCCAGCATGGGTAATTACATAATGATCGACCATGGCAGCGATATAATTTCAATATATATGCATGCATCCAAGCTCTTGGTATCCCAGGGGGAAGAAGTTTCAAAGGGCAGCAAGATCGCGCTTGTGGGTTCTACGGGAAGATCGACAGGCCCGCATCTGCACTTCGGCGTAAGGGAAAACGGTTCCTACGTCAACCCCTCAAAATACCTGGGAGGCTGAAAAACTCTAATAAATTCTGACAGACAGCATAATGTGCTGCGTATAATATAGTGGATCATGATGACTTTGCTGAAAGGGCGGTTATGAAAAAAAGTAAATTATTCTGGAGTGGTATACTGGTAGGACTTTTGATAGCGGCGGGGATGCTCCTGCTGATCTTTATGGGAAGCTCTGTATATACTCTTTTTACAGGTAAAGCTATTGCGACGGAGGGCCTCATAGATAAAGACGTTCAGACCAAGCTGGAAATGCTGAACTCCATGATGGATAAGAACTTTCTCGAGTACAGTGAAAGCCTTGATTCCACATCGAGGACAGAGGGCATGTATAAGGGTCTGGTCAGCTCTCTCGGAGATCCGTATACCGAATATTTTACTGAAGAGGAGTTTAATCAGGAGCTGGAGGACGATTCCGGCGTGTTCGGCGGTATCGGGGTTCAGATCGCCGAGAATGTTGAAACGGGCAAGTATTATGTCGAGCAGTTTGTAGGTAAGCATTCTCCCGCACAGGAAGCGGGCATGCAGGAGCAGGACATTTTTTATAAGGTGGACGGTCTTGAGGTGGACGGCATGAGCCTGACAGAGCTGGTGGAGCATTGCCGGGGAGAGCTGGACACTACCGTTGAGCTGGTAATGCTTCGCGGCGAGAATGAAGAAGAGGTTACTGTCAGGATTAAACGTGCGAAGATAGAAAGTACCAGCGTTACCGGCCAGATGGAGGAAGGTAAGACCGGCTATATAAGGATAATCGAATTTGTCCAGAATACTCCGGATCAGTTTCAGGAAACGCTGGATGAGCTGAAAGCGGCCGGTATGGACAGGATGATCATAGACCTTAGAAGCAATCCGGGCGGAGATGTTACGGCGGTTTTGGAAGTGGCCGACATCCTGATGGATGGAGGGCGTATAGTTTATACTAAAACCAAGTCCGGGGAAGAAAAGGATTACGATGCGGAGCCCGGAGGCGTGGATATGCCTATGGTAGTGCTAGTAAACGGCTTTTCCGCTTCTGCGGCGGAGATTTTGACGGGAGCCCTCAAGGATCATGGCCTTGCCGTGATAATGGGGACCCAGACCTTTGGAAAGGGAATAGTTCAGGGAGTATATCCCTTAAACGACGGCTCGGCAATAAAGATCACCGACAGAAAGTATTACACCCCCAGCGGAAATAATATTCAGGGAGTCGGGATAGAGCCGAATATTGTCATCGAGTTTGATTCTGATTCCTATGAAGCGGATGGAACAGACAATCAGTTGAACGAGGCAAAGAAATATATTAAAACGATGAAATGACGCTACACGCCGTAAGAGTCGTCCTGCAACTGTTATGAACGAAAAGAACAGATACAGTACAAAATATATATATTTTGCAGCCTTTCTTATTCCTGTGCTCATGCTTGGGATAGTTTATATTTTTCATGGAATCTATCCCTTCGGAGACAGTACCGTCATGACCGGAGATGCCAAATTCCAGTTCGTGGATTATCTCTCCTATCTGAAATCCATTGTTTTCGGGAATAATGATTTCAGGTATTCCTTCAGTAAAAATCTGGGCGGTAATATGAAGGGTTTTTCAGCATACTATTACATGAGTATGCTGAATTTTATTACGCTGTTTTTCCCCTCAGACCTCATACCGGCGGCCCAGGGGCTCGTGCTGGCAGTTACCGTGGGGCTGTGCTCCTTAAGCTTTAGCATTATGCTCGGGAGCCTCTACGGGGCAAGGTGGTACAACCTCCTTTTTTCCATAGCCTATGGGTTTATGGGCTTTATCGCCGTCTATTTCCA
>CAMNBW010000005.1 GCA_946533525.1 uncultured Lachnospiraceae bacterium | reverse complement strand
GCTATAAAAGAAAGATAAACACTTAAAGACATAAACTGCTTCTATAAATAAAACGCGGGCTGCCGCATCAGCCACAAAAGATAAAATACCCTGTTTTGTACTGATGCAGCACCCCTTTTTTTCACACTTCAAACAACAGATCGCCGTAGGAGGGCATGGGCCAGTATTCCTTGTCCACTATCATCTCCAGCTTGTCTATCGGGGCTCTTAGCCGCTCCATATCAGCCTTGATGAAATCCCTGTAGAAGACCGCCTTATCCCTGCCGTCCTCCATGGCCATTCCCTTGTCGTCGTCCTCGGTAAGCTTCGACAGGCCGTTTTGCGCATCGGCTATAAGATCGGCTATCTCATCCAGCCTTTCCTTTGCCGCCGAATAGTCCGCGCCAGCTTCCTTTAAGGATATTACCGCGTCAGCGAGGGTCTTGCTGTAGCCTATGCAGGCCGGGATAAGCGACTTGCTCGCCATATCTATCATGGTTCTTGCCTCAATGTTGACAAGCTTGGAATACTCTTCGTACTTGATCTCGACACGGCTTTCCAGCTCTGACTCCGTAAAGATGCCGAACCTCTTATAAAGCGCCTTGGCCTTGTCGGTAACGATGGCCGGTATTGCATCCACCATGGTCTTGATATTCGGAAGGCCCCTTCTCTCCGCCTCTTCGACCCATTCCTCGGAATAGCCGTTGCCGTTGAACACTATCCTCTGGTGCTCGCTGGCGTATTGCTTTATGAGGTCATGGACTGCGGTTTCGAAATCCTCGGCCTTTTCAAGTATGTCGCAGGCATCGGCAAAGGCCTCCGCGGTTATGGCGTTTAGCACCGTATTCGGGGAAGCTATCGAATCCGAGGAGCCGCACATCCTGAACTCGAATTTATTTCCGGTAAATGCAAAGGGCGAAGTCCGGTTCCTGTCCGTTGCGTCCTTCATGAAATCGGGTATCGTCTTTACTCCGGTATTCATTACCTCTCCCTGCTTGGAATAGGTGGCCGCTCCCGTCGATATGAGCTGGGTTAGTACGTCCTGAAGCTGCTCTCCCAAAAATACAGAAATTATAGCCGGGGGAGCCTCGTTTGCTCCCAGACGGTAGTCGTTTCCGACGTCTGCCGCGGATTCCCTTAACAGGTCGGCGTGCTCGTCCACCGCTTTTAAAATACAGGTCAGCACCAGAAGAAACTGCACATTGTCATGGGGGGTCTTGCCCGGGTCGAGGAGGTTTATCCCGTCGTCCGTAACTATGGACCAGTTGTTGTGCTTGCCGGAGCCGTTCATACCGCTAAAGGGCTTCTCGTGAAGGAGGCAGGTCAGGCCCTGTCTCTCCGCCACCTTCTTCATTACCTCCATCATAAGCTGGTTATGGTCTACGGCGATGTTGGCCTCCGTATAAATCGGCGCAAGCTCGTGCTGTCCGGGAGCCGCCTCATTGTGCTGCGTCTTGGCGGAAACTCCAAGCCTCCACAGCTCATTATTTATGGCCTTCATAAAGGCTCCGACCTTTTCGGGTATGGTTCCGAAATACTGATCGTCCAGCTCCTGTCCCTTGGGAGGCATGGCTCCGAAAAGGGTGTGACCCGTATATATGAGATCCTTTCTCTTTAAAAACTTATCTCTGTCCACGATGAAATATTCCTGCTCGGCTCCGACAGAGGGGGTACACTTTTTGGAGGTCGTGTTCCCGAAAAGCCTTATGAGCCGAAGCGCCTGAGTATTAAGCGCCTCCATGGAACGGAGCAGGGGGGTCTTTAGATCCAGCGCCTCGCCCGTATATGAGCAGAAGGCCGTGGGTATGCAGAGAATGGCTCCGACAGCGTCATGGCGTATAAAGGCCGGAGAGGTACAGTCCCAGGCCGTATAGCCTCTTGCCTCGAAGGTAGCCCGCAGGCCGCCCGAAGGGAAGCTCGAAGCATCGGGCTCGCCCTTTATGAGCTCCTTGCCCGAAAACTCCATGAGCACGCTTCCGTCAAAGCGCGTAGGTGAAATAAAGGCCTCGTGTTTTTCGGCCGTGATCCCCGTAAGGGGCTGAAACCAGTGGGTATAGTGGGTTGCACCCTTCTCGATGGCCCAGTCCTTCATGGCTCCCGCCACTACCTCGGCTATCATCGGATCGAGGTCCTTGCCCTCATCTATGGTCTTTCGAAGCTCTTTATATACCTTCTTCGGCAGACGCTCCTGCATTACCTGATCGTTAAAAACATCTTCTCCAAAATACTGTGAAACGTCCGCAATTCGCTCCTCGTTCATAATAATACCTCCATAGTCATATATGGTGACAAATTGCATTTATGCAATTTGCGCAAGCGCCTCACAATGTTCGCAAGCCTCCATGGGCGCTTGTCCTCCATAGTTATAGCCTTACCCAGCCGTCAATGGTCTTTATCTCGCTGTCTTTATCCGATAAATATTCCCGGGGATAGATTATAATAGCCTTTTTAAAACTGTTCAAGAGACCCGCCCACTGCGAAAAGGTGGAATTGGCGGTGATGTTGTACCTGCACCTGCTCATGAGCAGCAGGTCCACATAGCTGTCGGCTCCGGTGTTTCCCGTGACTACCACCTTATTTTCCAGATGGCGGAAGGCCTCCCCGGCATATTCCGTATCGTCCGAAAAAATAAAAAATTTCGCCCCCGGGACCCTTTCCCTTATATAGTCCACGGCCTTCCCGTAGTAGTCCTCCGAAAGTATCTTAAAGGTATCCGAATAGGTCTTGCTTAAGTAATCTCCCCGCCTTACATGGATGGAGACGGCCTCACAGCCCTCTATCTCCTTAAGCAGCGCCTTGTTTTCAGCCGACAGCGCCTCCGTGTCAAAATTAAAGCAGCTCCTCAGCTCCTCAAGGCTGTCCCTGTAATAGACCTCGTCCAGAAAATAGCCCGTAATATAGGCGTCCCTCCCGGCGGGAATATTGTCTATCCTGCGCCTCAGCTCTTCATGGCTGTGCTCATGCCCGTCCTCGAAGATATGCTTGTCCTCAAAATGCGTCCCGGCAAAAAGCCTGACCAGACGGTTAAAATATCTTATGGCCTCGTTTTTCTGCGGCAGCTTCCCGCTCACCCGGAAAATATCTCCAAGGCCCGCTTCCTCAAATTCAAACGCCGGATTGTCCGCCCTCTTAAAAAGCCTTAAAAGCTCGAAGCCCTGGTGGGCGGTATTCCAGGAATACCAGGATATATCCGCCTTAACGGTCTCGCCCGTATATCTTTTTTTCAAATACCTGTATAGGGCATACTGGAACATCTGGTTCCCAAGTCCGCCCGTAAATCTTAAAACTATCATTGCCTGTTCACTTTGCCGAACTTAAGATGAAAGAAATAATAAGCTATGGCCTGCCGGCAAAGCCTGAAGGTAACGACTGTGGGCTGCTTTACAAAGATAGAGATCGCCGTCTTAAGCTCCCTTCTGGAGCGGGCCAGTCCAAACTCCGTAAGCCCCACGTTTTCCTCACACCATTTCATCATCTCGAGCTTGATCTGCGCTTCCTCGGTCATGTAGTCGCGCCTGAGCTTAAGGGAATTCCAGCTCTCTCCGCCGTATTTCTCCACGTATCGATGGGCCGCCATAACCTCCCTGAACCGGTAGATCTTCCCCTGGAGCAACAGGAAGGTAAATATTATCCCGTCATCTATAAAATCATGGGCCCTGAAAAGTATCGTATAGTCCAGCTTCCCGTTGTGAAAGAAGTTCCTGCATACATTTGTCGCCGTCTGCCCGGGCCATTTGGCTCCCGGTATCCTCCAGACATTCCAGGTATAATCCCCGTGCCAGTCATAGAGGCTCCTTATCTTTTCATTCTTCGCGGGCCGGCCGTTCTCGTCTATTATGGAAAAGCTGTGGGTGGTCCCCATATAATCCTCGTGGGAATCGAGAAAATCCACCTGTTTTTGCAGCTTTTCTTCATCCGTCCAGTAATCGTCCCCCTCCAGAAAGGCGAGATACTGCCCCTGGGCCGCCATTGCCGTATCGTATACATTCTGAGTGGGCCGTCCCACATTCTTTTCCCTGAACATTAGCCGGAAGCGTTCCGGGTACTTTTCGGCATATTCTCTTATGATCTTCTGGGTATCATCGGTGGAGCAGTCGTCGCAGCAAAGCACCTCATAGTCAAAATCCGTTTTCTGCTTTACTATGCCCTCCAGCGCCTCCCTGACATATTTTCCGTGATTATAGGTTATAAACACAATAGAAAGCTTTACCATCAGCTTATCCTTTCCGTCTCGAAAACCTTGCCGTTTTCCACTTTAAATACGTGTTCGCAGTTTTTGATAGTAGTGAGTCTGTGAGCGATTATTATCATGGTCTTCTTCCCGTGCAGATGCTCGATGGCCTCCATGACCGCCTTTTCGGTATCGTTGTCAAGGGCGCTTGTCGCCTCGTCCAGCACGAGTATTTCCGGGTCGTCGTACAGGGCCCTGGCTATTCCTATCCTCTGCCTCTGTCCTCCCGACAGCCGCACGCCCCTTTCGCCCACTTCGGTATCAAGCCCCTGGGGGAGCGAGCGCACGAATTCATCCAGCTGGGCCTCCTTTAAGGCCGCCCAGACCTTCGCTTCATCTATCATGCCGTCCTCTATGCCGAAGGCGACATTTCTCCTTATACTCTCGTCGGCAAGGAAGATGGTCTGGGGTATATAGGCCAGCTTTTTCGACCACGAATAGGGATATTCATGTACATTCATCTTCCCGTACATGACCCGCCCCTCCACGGGAGTCAGGATCCCAAGGATAATGTCTGCGATAGTGGATTTCCCCGCTCCCGAAGGCCCTATGAGTCCCGTGGACTGGCCTAAGGGAATCTTAAAGCTGACTTTATTTATGACCGTTTCCTCGGAATTGGGGTAGCTGTAGGAAACATCTTCGAGACTTATCGAATCCGCAGGATTGTCCTCGGTATAATCATCCCGCTCCATACCCTGCTTTTTAGTCAGCATATCCTCGGTTTCCCGGATGTCGTGATAAATAAGGTCTATCGAGGGTTTAAGGAAGGTGATGCCGTTAAGGTAATTCGTGATCTTCCCCACTGAAGGAAGGAGCTTAAACGCCGCTACCGCAAAGGCCGCCAGCTTCGGCAGCACCGCATTCAGGTTTTCCCCGCTTTTAAGCTTCACCGCCAGCACCGTCATTATGGCCGCAACACAGACGGTCTCAATGAGGAATTTCGGAACCTGGCCCAGAAAATTGGTATTTATAAGGGCGTTCATCTTCCTGTTGCCGCAGTCGATAAAGGTGTCCACGAAATACTTCTCCCTGTGCAGTATCTTTATATCCTTGACCGCGCCCAGGGCCTGGTTGATGGACTGGTGCATCTTCCCGTCGTAGGTCTGGTTTATATGACCGTAGCTGTTTACCCTGCTTTTTGTAAGCAGCCTGAAGGCTCCCATGAAGATGACCAGGATGAGAGCCACAGTTATGCTCATCATGGGGTCGGTAATTATCAGAAAGATTATCAGAAGCATGGACAGCAGCGCCTCGGAGATGACGTTTAAAACCTGGAGTATGAGCTGGAACAGCCTGTCCGTATCCAGCATGATATTCCTTATCATATTGGAGGTATTGTGGTCCAGATGATAGGTATAGGGCTTCTTAAGATAGCAGTCTATGAGCCTTCCCGCGCATTTTAGCTGATTGCGGTAGATATAGCGGTACTGAAAATAGTACATCAGCGTAAGGTAGATGTTTTTTATCAGATATACGCAGATTATTATGACCACCAGAACGATGAAAAAATCGGTAACCGACTTCATGCCAAGGCCCCTGTAGACAGTACGGACTATTCCCGGCTCCTCCACCACCTCCGGCGTCGAGATAAGCTGTATAAGGGGCAGTATCAGCGAGACTCCTCCGAGCTCGAAGACCGCGCCGATAAAGATAGCCACAAGCAGAAGGCCCATCTGCACCTTTTGTCTGTGGTCGAATATATAATTTAACTTGTTTAATATGTCCTTCATGCTTTATTTTCCTGACAGACGCCTTTTTACAAGCCCTGCCATCTTTTCCAGATTCATTCCGGGATAAAAGTACGCTTCAAGCTTTCCGGCCGCCGTCTTCGGAGGCTTGTCCGGGGTTTGGGTATCGTACAAAAATATATCCTGACCCTCTATCCCGTGCAGGATATTGGCCTCCATGGGCTTAAGCTTGAGCCCGAAGCTTTCCACCACCTTAAAGCCGCAGGCCGCTGTGCTGTATATATACCTGTCCCTGTGCCTGCCGTCGCGGTTTTTAAGCCCGTAAAGATCGGCTTCATGCTCCAGTCCCCGGTATTCAAAATAGGCATCGTAGACGGCTTTGGAGGCATCCATGCCGCAAAACCTGAACCCTTCCTCCCCCTCCGCCAGCGGCACCTGCAGGTCTGTAACCGCGTTTGAGGCATGCTCTCCCTCGTCGGCAAAGTTGGTCGTATAGGAAAGCCTCGGATACAGAAAATACTTATCCGTATCCGCAAGATACCTGTCGGCGTATTTAAGCCAGGAGCTCTCACCCCATCCCGCTATATTTGAGGGCAGGTAGCTCCCTCCCACCTCCTCGCCGTCGTGCTCCTTAAGCCAGGAGTAAAAGCCCGACCACTGCTCCTTAGTCCAGGCCTGGCCCCAGCTCGAGGCAAACTGGAAATACCAGTTCGAAAACCCGTCATTTAAAGGCTCGAAAGGTAGTCTGGCAAAGACGTTGAATCTATGTGCATAGAGGGAAACCCCGCCTATGCGGTCGTCCTCTTTTGTGAATTCCAACGCCCGCACAGCATAGTCATAAAAGAAGGGCGATACATAAAGGTCGTCCTCCAGCATTATGATACTGCCGTACTCCCGGCTATATTCCCCGCATTCGAGAATATGGCGCTTAAGCCCCAGCCTTTCGGCGTGGCGTATGACCCGCTTTTCCCCATATTTCCATTCAAAGGAGCCGGCAGCCTTTGCCGTGTCGTCCTTTCCCGAATTATCCACGCTTATTATCAGCGGAATATCCCTATTTCCCTTATACTCCGCCTCCGCGAGGGACTTTAAGAGCCTTTTTAAGGAAGCGGTTCTGTTATAGGTCACTACGACAATGGCGGTGCTCATTTATCCTTCTCCGAAGAGCGCCCCGCCGCCGCGTCCGCCGAGCGCATTACCTCTATAAGCTTATCGGCGTCCTTGAAGCTGTCGATATTCGACCTGATCCATCTTTCCCCTCTGTCCCACCACTTAAGCTTAAGAAGGGCCTCCGCCTGGTCGGGAGAAAATCTGTATCTCTTTGTTTTGGCAGGTATGCCGGCATTTATCGAATAGGGGGGCAGATCCTTTGTCACGAGGGCTCCCGTTCCGACAACGGCTCCGTCGCCTATCTTTACCCCGTCCATTATCAGGACATTGTTGCCTATCCAGACGTCATTGCCTATCTCAATATGTCCGAGGGTATCCATGAAGGTCTTATTCTCGGCATAGGAAAACCCGAATATCTTGTTGGGGTTGGTAAAGGCCGGATGCATCGCCGCCTGCTTGGACAGGGGATGCCTGCCTATTACCGTCGAGACATTGGCGCCTATCGAGGTGTACTTGCCGATGGTGGTGTCCGAAAAATCCCCGTTGTTGTTGATATATGAGCCGAAGCCCAGACGCACGTTCCTTATTACGGTGCCCCGCCCGAGATAGTTCCTGCCCTCCAGAGCGGAATTTTTAACATAGGAGCCGGGCTTTAATATGCTGCGGGTATTTACCTCGATGGCTATCCTCTTAAAGAAGAAAAAAACATTCCTGTATATCCCGCCCGCTATCTCTTCTAATTTACGTTTAATCATGACTGTCCCCGTTTATATTCAGCCTTTCGCTGATGTCTTAACCATCTTTGTACCTTGCGGATACAGTATTTGACCCAGTCTGGAAAATGATCCATGCCGAACTGCTTAAGTTCAAGGATCCATAGCTTTCTCTTAAGCTCCGCGCCCGACGGCTGCGGTATCCCCCTGTCCTCTCTAAGGCGCAGGCTTTCGAGATACGTGTCCTTAAGCCTTACGGAGGAGACCCCGCTCTTGCTGACGACCGCAACCGTCTCCATGGAATCCTTGAAAACAGCGCCCTTTTTATATGCGCGCAGCAAAAAGTCATAGTCTGCGGCGATCCGGTACTTAAGGTCGAAAGGGAATTCCTCCAAAAGCTCCCTCCGGGCGAAAACGCTCTGGTGGGAAAAGGGCATCCTCTCCGCGATGAGCTCCGGGCATTTTCTGAAATAATAAAATTCGCCATACTCTTCCTCTATGGCATCCCCGTAGAGAAGCTGGGCTTCCTCCGGTTCCCGCCCGGAAAAAATGTTTTTAAGGGTATCCTTACCGTAAAAGCAGTCCCCGGCGTTCATGAAATTTATCCACCGCCCCTTTGAAAGAGCGACCCCGGTATTCATGGCGTCATAGATGCCTTTGTCGGGAGCTGAAACTATTTTATAGTCTATCCCTCTTTTTTTGAACCTCTCCGAATATTCTTCGGCGATCTTCACGGTATCGTCCGTCGAGGCCCCGTCCTTTATTATATATTCAAAATCATCATAGGTCTGCGAAAGGACGGATTCGATCGTGGGCCTTATGGCGGCTCCCTCGTTTCTGCTGACGCTTATTATTGTGACCTCAGGACCGGCCATTTTGCCTCCTTGTCTTTATCTCCTCAAAGAGCTTGGCGACTATGGGCTCCCAGCGGAAATTGTAATAGGTGTAATCCGCTATCTCCGCCGCCCGGATGTTCCAGTCCGCCTTGGAATTGATAAGCCTGAAAAGGGCCCCGGAAAGAGCCGGCACATCATCCGCAGGCACTATGAAGCCGAATTTACCGTCATTATTTATATCCGAGCCGGCGGGAACTCCCTTTGTGGTCACGATAAAGTTCCCGTTGGAGGCAGCCTCGAGCAGCACTATCCCGAAGCTCTCGCTCTTGGAAGGCAGCACAAAGATTTTGGATTTTCTGTATATCTCTGTAAGCTCCGCCTTATCGCTTATCTCTCCGGTAAATTCTATCCTGTCCTTAAGGCCGGGATGCTTTTTCATGAATTCATCGATAAAGGGCTTAAACTCCTCCGCCACGCTTCCGACCAGCATAAGCTTATAATCGTTTCCGTCAGCTATGCCGGCGAAGGCCTTGAGCAGCTTGTCCGTGGCCTTTGGATAGGTGCCCAGATTCCCGACCGTAAGGATAATGTTTTCCTTCTTAAAGGAGCGGTTCGGAGTCTTCCCTTCTGCGTAAAAGCCGTTGGGAATATAGATTATCTTATCCTTGTATTTTTTCTTCAGCTTATCGTAAAGTATCGTGGTCTCCACGGATACAAGATCCGCAAGGCTCATGGTCATGCGCTTTACCATACCCACGGGTCCGAACTTATAGAGCCGCTTAAGGCCGTTTTTATCCATATCCAGCTTTAAATATCCCAGGCCGTCCGGCTGCTTTCTGAGCCTATAGATAAAAAGGCACACAAAGGACATGAGGTTTAAGTGGTAGACGTTGAGTACGTCTATCTGGGGCGCATTGTTCCATACATAAAGAGCCGCCGGGATGATGCTGTATTTCCAGCGCTTACGGATGAACCTCAGCTTAAGCCCCTTGACCTCCTTATCCAGATAGGGGTATTCCTCCTCGTTCCTGAAGGAAACCACGGTACTGTTCACTCCGTGATTGGTGTGCAGCAGATACGGTATCATCCCCACGTCCTTTAAAAGATGTACATTTTTTAATCTGGTAAACAGTGTTACAAAAACCATTGCCTAGCTTTTCCCCTGAGTCTATAATAGTTTTATGAATACTTCGATAATAATATTAAATTTCAACGACGGCGAGCGGACCGCCGCTCTTGTAAAAAAGATAAAAAGCTATGTCCTTTTTGACCATATCATAGTAGTCGACAACCTATCCACCGACAATTCCATGGATATTCTCCTCCCCTTAAAGGACGCCGTTACGGATGTCATCTCTTCCGGCAGCAACGGCGGCTATGCCCGCGGAAACAACTTCGGTATCCTGCATGCGCTTAAAAACTACGGTTCCGACTATATCTTCGTCGCCAATCCGGACGTTTCCTTTACTGAAGATACGGCGATGCAGATGGTACAGGCTCTTAAGGACCATCCCGAATACGGTATAGTCGCTCCAAATGTGCGTCAGGGCTTCAACGCCTGGGAGCTGCCCGGCTTCGCCGGTATAATTCAAAGCCTCTTTCTCGTGGCCTTCACTCTCCATAAAAAGAGGATACGCGAGAATATAATTCTCTCCCCGGAGGAGCTGGTGCAGACAGGAGTTGTGGAAGGCTCCTTTTTCGCCATTTCCTCGAAGGCCTACAAGGCTGCCCGGGGCTTCGATGAGCGGACCTTCCTCTATGCGGAGGAAATAATAATGGCAAGAAGGCTCCTCGCTGCCGGCTATAAGGAAGGGGTGCTGCGCGACTGCTACTATGACCACCTGCATTCGGCAAGCATCAAAAAGCTGTATCACTCCTCAAAGGCAAAGGCCTTTCACCATTTCAGGGACAGCTTTCGCGTATATAACCGTTATTACCTGCATACGACGCATTTCCAGAATAAGGTCTTTGATCTGGCCTATGCCGCCGCCCTGCTAGAACGCCATATCTACGATGGTGTCTATAAGCTCCTCCCATGAAAATCTCCGGGAGTCCTGCTCGATATTCGCGGCAAAATCCACCTCCGGCTTAAGGGCGTAAAACCTTTTTATAGCTTCCGCAAGGGCTCTGCTGTCCGCGCTTTTGCAGATGATCCCGGTTTTCCCGTCCGTAACGACCTCGGGGAGTCCCCCTACGTCGGTGGCGATCACGGGCTTTTTAAAGCCATAGGCGATCTGGGCTATCCCGCTCTGTGTCGCATCTATATAAGGAAGCACCACGGCGTCGCAGGCCCTGAAATATTTTTCCACCTGCTTGTCGGGCACATATTCATCGTGTATCTCGAGCCTGTCGCCTATTCCAAGCTCTTTTATCTGCCTGTCGTAGCTTTCCCTGTCGTTCCCGAAATCCCCGACCACCATGAGCTTTATGTCCTTATCCACATCCGCCATGGCCTTCAGCAGATATTTTAAGCCCTTATACTCCCTTACAAAGCCAAAGAACAAAAGCTTCCTGCCGCCGCTCTCAGGCTCAGCCCCCGAAAAATCGAAGGCGTCGTAGGTGGGGTGCATATTGACCCTGTAGGACGGAGACTTCACAATGCTCTTAAGCTCCGGCACCTCCCGCTTCGAGTGGAGGATGAAGTAATCCCCCTGCTTTAAGGTAAGCCTGGTCAGAAATCTGTCAAAGATAAACCTCTCGTGGGGAAATACATTATGACAGATAAACATGAGCTTCGCCTTAAGGACGGCCGAAAGTATCCTGTAGCACGGGGCAAAATAGGGATGCCACCACTGAATTATCACGAGATCCGGCCTTAAGGAATTTATCCGCTGTGCGGCTCTGATGATGCTTAAGGGGGAGGCGGTGTTTAAAATAAATTCCGCATCCACCCGGAAGCTGTCGTTGTCGTAATCGCGCTGCTCCTTTTTATATAAGAACTTCGGATACTGCATACTGAAGGAGATCGTGTGTACGTCAAAGCGTTTCTCCAAGGCTCTTACCAGCAGCCCGGTATAATGAGATATGCCTCCCTTGTAGGGATATACCGGTCCCACTACAACGACGGTCTTCTTATTTCGGCTCATCGGTCTTTTCCCCGAATTCCATTCTTCTCAGACGGAACTGTATATCCTCCAAAAGCTTCCTGTTTGCGGCTATTATGTCCGCCTGCAGCCCCATTATAAAGGTCATAAAGCCGATCATCATAAGGGTGCTGGCAAAGACGAGGGACTGGATATGGCCCATGCCCGCCCCGTTAAAGAAGAAGACCAGAAACCTTATCATCAGGGCCACTCCTATGAGGAAGGGTATCGCTCCCACCACCGTAAAGAATACCAGCGGCTTATACATCATAAAGGCCCTTATTATTGTCAGGACGGACTTCTTTATATAGGCTCCCATGCTGTGGAAGAGCCTGGATTTTCTCAATTCGGGATTTGTGGAGATCGGCACGCTGGTTATCGCCATCTGGTTTCTGCCCGCCTGCACTATGGTCTCGAGGGTGTAGGTGTAATTATTGATAACATTAAGCCTCATTGCCGCTTCACGGGTAAAGGCCCTGAAACCGCTGGGGGCATCGGGTATGTTCGTCGCCGAAGCCTTTCTGACCACAAAGCTGCCCAGGTGCTGGAGCTTCTTTTTCAGAGGGGAAAAATCGTCGGTGTCGTCTATGGGTCTTTCGCCTATGACGATCTCGGCCTCTCCCTTAAGTATGGGCTGAATGAGCTTTTCTATGTCCGAACCCCTGTACTGATTGTCCGCATCAGTATTGACGATGATGTCCGCACCGTTTCTGATACAGGCGTCGAGCCCCGCTATAAAGCCCCGGGCCAGACCCTTGTTGTTTACAAAGTTCACGACGTAATTCACGCCCCAGTTTTTGGCGACCTCGACGGTGTTATCCGTGCTTCCGTCGTTGATTATCAGGTATTCTATCTCGTCTATACCCTCAATATGCTTCGGAAGGTCATTTAAGGCAACCTCCAGGGTCTTGGCTTCATTGAGGCAGGGGATCTGGATAATGAGCTTCATCAGCATTTCTCCTTCGCAATGTAAATAGGCCGTTTTTTGGTTTCAAGATATGCCTTGGAAAGATACTGCCCGACTATGCCTATGCAGAAAAGCTGTATCCCGCTGACCAGCAGGATTATGCAGACCATGGAGGACCAGCCGTAGGTCGGGTCGCCTATGGTAAGCTTCTTTATGATTATTACCAAAATGAACAGAAAGGCCATAAAGGCCATGAAGATCCCGAAATAGGTGGCAATAGACAGAGGCGCCGACGAAAAGGCGATAATGCCCTCGAGGGCGTATTTACAGAGCTTCCAGAAGGACCACTTCGTCTCCCCGGCAACCCTCTCCACGTTTTCAAATTCCAGCCACTTCGTGTTAAAGCCTACCCAGCCGTAGATTCCCTTGGTAAAGCGGTTATATTCGCCCATCGACAAAATCGCGTCGGCCATCTGCCGGGTCATTATCCTGTAGTCCCTGGCTCCGTCCACTATCTCGGCGTCGGATATTCTGTTTATCAGCTTATAAAAGAGCCTCGCAAAGAAGGAACGTATCGGAGGCTCCCCCTTTCTTGTAACCCTTCTGGTTGCGGCCGAATCGAAGCCTTCCTCGTAGACCGCCTTAAACATATCGGGCAGGAGCGCCGGAGGGTCCTGCAGATCGACATCCATTATAACAACATAATCTCCCCGGGAATTTTCCAGCCCGGCGTAGATCCCGGCTTCCTTTCCGAAATTTCTTGAAAACGAAACATACCTGACACGTTTATCTTTTTCCCTGAGTGCTTTTATCTCCTCCAGAGTCCTGTCCTTTGAGCCGTCGTCCACAAAGACGTATTCCGCTTCAAAGTCCTTCCATTTTCCTGTCATTTCCCCCAGGACGCGGCTCATCTCGTCGTAAAAATACGGGATGGCTGCCTCCTCGTTAAAGCACGGGACTATAATACTTAAAAGCATCTTTCCTCCGTTAGCTGCCGGCCTCTTTGGTCTGCATCCTCAGCACATCGAAGCACCCGACGGGCGCACCGAGCTTAAGCCTAAGCTTCTGCTTGGGATGCGGCGCCGCCTCCACCTCCTCGCCGTTATCGTCGATAATCCTCTCAACCCTGGCGAAGTCTGAGGTGAAATCCGGGTGTACTATCTCTATCTCATCATTCAAAGAAAACTTATTTTTCTGATATATTACCGCTTCCCCCTCTTTCGTAACCTCATGGACTACTCCCAGAAGGGTATATAAATTGGTATAGGTATTGCTGTCGTAAATCTGCGCCCCCTCATCGGGCTTTCCGAAAAAGAAGCCCGTCGCAAAGGGTCGCGCAGTGCATTTTGCAGCCTCCTCCCTGTACCACGCCTTGTTTTTTTCATACTTTTCCGGGCTTTCCAGGAAGTCGTCGATGGCCTTCCTGTAGGCACGGGTCACGGAGGCTATGTAAAGGGCGTTCTTCATCCGCCCCTCCACCTTGAAGCTGTCGATACCCGCTTCTATCAGCTCCGGAATATATTCAACCATGCAAAGGTCCTTCGAGTTAAATATAAAGGTGCCTCTGTCGTTCTCCTCAATTGGCAGGTACTGTCCGGGCCTTGTAGCTTCCGCGACAGCGTACTGCCAGCGGCAGGGATGGGCACATTCCCCGTGGTTGGCGTCTCTTCCGGTAAAATAGTTCGAAAGCAGGCACCTCCCCGAATAAGAGATGCACATTGCGCCGTGTACAAAGGTTTCAAGCTCCAGCTCCCCGGGGATATTCTCCCGGATCTCCTTTATCTCCTTAAACGAAAGCTCTCTGGCCGTAACGATGCGCTTAGCCCCGAGCTTCCCCCAGAAAAGGCAGGTCATAAAATTCGTATTGTTGGCCTGCGTGCTTATATGTATGTCTATATCCGGGCAGAGCTCCCTCGCAAGGCTGAAGAGCCCCGGATCCGATATTATAAGGGCATCGGGAGCCAGGTCCTTCAGCTCCGTAAAGTACCGGGCCGCGCCCCTGACGTCTTCGTTATGGGCCAGGATATTGGCGGTGACATAGACCTTTGCACCCCTTTCATGGGCGAAGGCTATCCCCTCCTCCATCTCGTCCCGGGTGAAATTTTTCGCTCCCGCCCTCAGTCCGAAGGCCTCTCCTCCGATATATACCGCATCCGCGCCAAAGGTAACCGCTACCTGCAGCTCCTCAAGACCCTTGGCCGGTATCAAAAGTTCAGGTTTTTTCTGCTTTCCGTAGTTCATATACAGGCTTGCTTTACGGCCAAAACCACGCCGTCTCCTATAGGAAGTATCGTTGTAGTAAAATCCGGCGAGCGGGTGATCTCCAAAAGGAATTCCCTCATCCTCTTATGGATAGTCCTGTTCCGCCTTGTCACGGCAAATTTGGACTCCGCTATCTCCCCGCCCTTAAGGCAGTTGTCCGCAACGAGGATCCCGCCGTCGCAAAGGAGTCTTTTCGCCTCTTCAAAATAAGTCGGGTACTGAGCCTTTGCCGCATCTATAAATATGAGCCCGAAGAGCTCATCGAGCCCCGCCATGACCTTAGTGCCGTCCCCTTCTATGAGCTTTATACGGGAGCCGAAGCCGGAGGCCTCTATGTTTTTCGTCGCCTGCGCTATGCGGGGTGCATAGTCCTCGACGGTTATTATCTGCGTCTTAGGCGGGGTATATTTCGCCATCATTATCGCCGAAAAGCCCACCGCAGTACCTATTTCCAATATCCTTTCAGGCCTTTGGGCCGCAAGCAGAAACCTTAAAAGCTGCTGGGTATCCCTGCGGATTATCGGAACCCCGTCCTTAAGCGCTTCCTGCTCGAGCTTCCCTATAAACTCATCCTGCTCGGTGAAATACGAGTCTATAAAGCTGTCCAGCCTGTCAAAGTCCAGGTTCTCCACTTAATCGTCCTCGTCGGAGTCCTCATCGTCCTCCGGTGACATGACGGCCATCATCTCATCTGCCGTCATCGCCGTACTGAGCTCATATTTTCCGGGTTTTATCTTGCCGTGGTACTGGCTTAGGAACTCCTGCAGGAAAAACAGCCTGTGATCCCGGATAAGACCCCTGTCCTCCAGTATCTCGCCTATGTCCATGGCCCCCGCCCCTTCGGGTATGTTCACCTCAACGTCAACTCCAACGCCCGAGGACACCGGCTCTTCGGTAAATATCCTGTATCCGAAGTCATAGGCCTTAAGCGCCCCTTGGTAGATATAATACAGGCACAGCAAAATGAGCAGGAGGCGTATGAGCATTCCCAGAAATGTCATAATGACATTTTTTATTTTTATCGCAGCATTCCTGTTCATCAGAGATCCAGTTCTCCCATAATCCTGTCAAGGATATTCTGCATCAGTCCGCAAAAGACGTTCTCGGCCTCGATATAGTCATGTATCTCCGCTATAGCGTAGTCCTGCTCGTTTCTTTCCATGAACCGGTCCAGTTCATCCATAAGCCTGTTATCATCTGTTATCTGCCTGAGGTCAAAGTTCTCCATCCTGATCCTGTCTGCCTTCGCCTTCAGCTCGGGATCCGCGGAAACCACATTTCTCTTATTTCTAAAATCAATATACTCCGGAGAGCTTTTTATATAATCAACTATTTTCTCGACACTGTCATCAAATCCGGCCAATTTTTCTCCATCCTTCTATACGCTCCCGGCCATTAAGGAAAGACCCGGTCATCCAGAGTTTCCTTAAATATAAATAGCCCTTAAACCTCCATAATTACCGGAAGTATCATCGGTCTGCGTTTGGTTTTTTTCCACAAATAATCGGAAAGGTTATCTCGTAAAGTATTCTTTATCTTGCTCCAGTCCCTGACTCCTCTTTCGAAGAGGTTGTCCAGGGTGTCCTCCAGCACTTCGGTGGAATCCTCGAGCAGTATATCGGATTCCCTCACATAGACGAAGCCTCTGGAAATAATGTCGGGTCCCGCAAGGACCTGACCCGTACCCTTTTCGAAGGTCATAACTATAATAACTATCCCGTCCTCGGCGAGCTTCTGCCTGTCCCGCAAAACCACGTTTCCGACGTCCCCGACCCCAAGGCCGTCTACATAGATGGACCCGGTCTGTACATGGCCTTTGATCTGCGCCGACTCATGGTCTATCTCCAGCACATCTCCCGAATGGAACATGATTATATTGCTCTTCGGAATCCCCAGCTCACTGGCTATCTCCGCCTGGGCGTGTCTGTGCCGGGGCTCGCCGTGAACCGGTATGGCGTATCTGGGCTTTACCAGGGAATATATGAGCTTTATCTCCTCCCTGCAGGCGTGTCCCGAAACATGGACATCCTGGAATATAACCTCGGCGCCCTTGTCCTCGAGCTCGTTTATTACCCTTGAAACGGCCTTCTCATTGCCCGGTATCGGATTGGAGCTGAAAATTATCGTATCGTTGGGCTTTATCCGTATCTTTCTGTGTATATCCTGAGCCATGCGCGAAAGTGCCGCCATCGACTCTCCCTGGCTGCCCGTCGTTATGATGACGGTCTTTTCGTCAGGATAGTTCTTAAGCTGCGAAATATCGATGAGGGTATGCTCGGGCACCTTTATATATCCGAGCTCCTGAGCGGTCTCAATGACATTTATCATCGAGCGGCCCTCGACAACTACCTTTCTGCCGTATTTATGGGAGCTGTTTATTATCTGCTGCACCCTGTCCACGTTTGAAGCAAAGGTGGCTATTATTATCCTGTTTCTTGTATGCTCGGAAAAGAGCGTATCGAAAACTTTTCCGATGGTCTTTTCCGAATTGGTAAAGCCGGGGCGCTCGGCGTTGGTGCTGTCGCACATCAGGGCAAGCACGCCCTTTTTCCCGATCTCCCCGAAGCGCTGCAGATCTATGGCGTCTCCGAATACGGGAGTGTAGTCCACCTTGAAATCCCCGGTATGGACGACGATCCCCGCAGGCGAATAGATGGCAAGAGCCGAAGCATCGGCAATGGAGTGATTGGTCTTTATAAATTCTATTCGAAACTGCCCGAGGTTTATGGACTGCCCGTGCTTTATTACCTTTCTCTTTACATTCTTTAAAAGCCCGTGCTCCTCCAGCTTGTGGTCGATAAGCCCTATGGTGAGCTTTGTGGCATATATGGGAGCATTTACTTCTTTTAATATATAGGGGAGGGCCCCTATGTGGTCCTCATGTCCGTGGGTTATCACAAACCCCTTGACTCTTGATATATTTTCCTTTAAATACGTTACATCCGGTATACACAGGTCTATTCCCAGCATGTCGTCCTCGGGAAAGGCAAGACCGCAGTCTACCACAACAATACTATCCTCGTACTCAAAAGCTGTGATATTCAGCCCGATCTGTTCGAGACCTCCGAGCGGAATTATCTTCAGCTTTGAAGCCGAGGCTGTTTCAGTTTTTTTCACAAATTACCTCCATTATATTTTCACGTTTATCATTTTAAGGACGCATTGCTATTGCTGCATAGTTCATGCTTTAAATGCGGGCCGGCTCACTGCTGCAATTCAGCGCTATGCCAAAACGCCGAATCACAGACGCGCTCACTCCTCGTCGAACACCACATCGTCAAGTATGTCGCTAAATGCATTCATAGCATCCTTAAGTTCTTTTTCATCGGTGACAGTCTCATACAGGGCATGTTCGGAATCCTCCCCCTGCGAAACGCTCTTTAATATCATGGCGTCGCTGTCGCCCTCTTCTTCCTCAGTCACCAGAATATAGGAAGTCCCCCCGAGTACCGTCTCGCCGAGCACAAAGAGCTCCTTCGCAAGCCCGGTCTCCTCATCTTCAAACGAAATCTTCTCTATCATCGGCTAAATATCCTCTCCGCAAGCATTGTCAATAAAATCCTGAAGTATCAATGCAGCCGCCACATTGTCCACATCCGCGCGCAGCTTCTTCTCCATGCGTTTTCCGCCGTAATTCTCTGAAAGATACGCTTCGGCCTCCACCGAGGTAAGCCTTTCGTCCACAAGCACAACTCTAAGGCCGGTACGCCGCTTTATCATATCTGCAAACACCCGGACCGCCGCCGTCCGCTCTCCCTCGCTCCCGTCCATATTGAGGGGCAGCCCCAGGACTATGGTATCGATGCCCTCTTGTACGATGAGCTGCTCTATCCTTGCGCAGGTCTTTCTCAGATGGTTTTCCTTCTCCCGGCGTATGGTCTCAAGGGGCTTTGCCACCCCTTCGCTCAGGGCGACAGCGACCCCCACGGTCTTTGAGCCGTAATCCAGTCCTATCAGCTTCGACATTACTGCCAGTGATTATTCTTTATATACTGGGTCAGAAGCTCTTCCACAAGCTCGTCCCTCTCCACCTTCATAATAAGGCTTCTGGCATTATTATGGCTGGTTATATAGGTGGGGTCTCCGGACATTATATATCCCACTATCTGGCTTATGGGGTTGTAGCCCTTTTCGGTGAGCGCTTCATATACCGTTGAAAGGACCACCTTGACTCCGGTTTCCGGTTCCGTTTCAACTTTAAACATCTGTGTATTGCCAAGTTCCATATATTACTCCATTCTCCTGTATCCTTAGGCGCAGCTTCGCAGTAAATGCACAGTCCGCCTCTGCACAGCAACGATCAATCTGCGTTTCCGACTTAACATTGTACCTTACTTTACATAAAATATCAACAAAGGGGTTTTCTATGACCTCTATTCCTAAATTTTGCGGAAATTCTACACTTTCGACCTGTTTACCTGTCTAAGCCCTCCTTCCTCTTTTGGAAAAATTCCTCTATGTTATCCGCCTTGCCGTTAAACATGGATATTAGAGCCGGGTCGTCTGCAAACCGCTTATACCAGCCCTCCATCGGAAGCTCCAGGATATTTCTCCTGTTTTCCGTAATAAGCCTTACATTTTCCGGGGAACAGTTGGTTTCGGAAAGTTCCCTCAGGCGCTTGTAAAACAGCTTCTCAAAGTCCGGGTTTTTCATAAGCTCGTCGAACATATTGTCACCCTCCCGGACGTAGGAGACAAAATCGAAGCCCTCCTCAAGGTCCGCCGGATCCATGCACTTATTGTTTACGTCAAAGAGCATGAACCTCCACCTGCAGTCCCCGTATTCTCCTCCCTCTTCCTCCCGGGTCCTCCAAAGCGCAAAATTTCTGGCGGGCCAGTCGTTACGGTTACCCATATATATCCTGAAGGCGTAGTAATCGAGAAAGCTGTCTATATCCACGCTCTCACAGAACTTCGCGTAATTCTCCTCCTTTTCGAACTCCCCGGTGTACACAAGGTATCTGAGCTGCTCGTAGAGCTCCATATCCTCCTGCACTCCCTCTTCGAGCTCGAGATTTTTGATCATGACCACGTTATCCTTTCGAACCCCGTAGTGCCTTGAAATATATTCCCTGTCGAACTTTTCGGAAAGCTCCATTATCCCCCAATACTCGCCGTTTAAGAAGAGATAGCAGGGATAGTGCTTCATTACCGAGAATTTAAGCGGCTCCTCCCTGCTGACGGATTCCACAGCCTCCCTTCCCGCTGCTATATCGGCGGCAAGCATATCCTCGAGCTTATATGCGGCATCGTTTCCTCCGTTGAACATGGTTACAGTGCTCTCGCCGTCCCCGTCAAAGAAGACCGTCTCAAAGCCCGCGCTCCCGTACTCCTCCCTCGCATAAATATTCAGGCTCTTCTGCGGATAGGCGCGGCTCCAGTTTCCCTTTATCCTCACTCCCACATCCTGCTGGGCCTTAAGGGTCCTGTCCGCGTCAAAGAAGGACATTACGGCCTCCCGCTCCCATTCTACTCCCCTGTTCCTGTAATTTGCGTCATCCCAGGGGGTCACATTGTCTTCATTTTCCCTTTCAAGAAAATCGTCCATCGCCTTGCCCGTAACATAGATACCCTTTTCATAGCCGAAGAGACCGTCCGGGTCGGTAACTATGGACATTATGGGAAGGCCCTCATATTCGCGCCTCTCCTTATAGCCGAGGAAATAAACCCCCGTCAGGATCTCGTTATAGCTCCCGTCGTCGCCCAGGGAGGTGGCTCTGATAACCACCGCCTTGTCCACCTTTTCCGAAGGCAGTTTATATATCTTCTCATCCTCTATCTGTACCGAGGTAGGGTCCACAAAGAAGCAGGAGGTTTCCTTTATATCGGCGTACCTGTTGGGGTCAGAGGAATTATCGGCTATCTCTATCGGCCCTGTATAGAGCTGCCCGTTATGTATCGGATCGGAGCCGTCGGTCGTGTAATATATCTTCGAGGGACGGTCGTCGGTGATCTCAAGCTTAAAGGGCTCTTCGTAAAAACCGCTGGGGCGGGAAAGCTTCAGCGATGTTTCGGAGGGTATTATAAGCTCCTCAGCGGAGGCATTGCTGCTTCCGGGGCTGGGAGACATTATCCTGAAGTCCCCGCTTCCGTCGGTTATCCGCGCAAAGGAAGCGTTGTACTTAAGCGCCGGTATATCCACCTCCTCGAGGGGATTTCCCTTCTTTCCGCAAAGGATGACCCTCGTGCCGCCGGCGGAAAGCCGCAAGGGAGCGTATACTCCGCCCTGTCTATCGGCGGAGACTGTCTCCTGATCGGCCTGAGCCGTACCCCGGCCTGTGAATATGTAATTTTTTATGGAAAATTTTAAATCCGGATCCTCCGGTCTGACATCGGACCTGTATTTATCCGATAAGAAAACAACAAGATATTTTCCCGCTTCCAGCTCTATATCCGGAAACGTAAATTCCTCCGAACCGCGGTCGCCGGTCCTTAACCTGTAGCCCTCAAGATTTATGGTCCTGTCCGAGGTGCTGCAGAGCTCCACCCAGTCGGTGTGCCCCCCGCGGTTATCCGACACCGCAGAGAGGTTATTGCTCATAACCTCGTTAATATGGATATCCTTTTCAAAACTCTGATCTCTAAAGCTGAAAAAAATAAGTCCGCAGATAATAAGGAGCAGTGAGAAGATCACTGCTCCGGTAAAACCCTTTCGGGTATCAGCCATGATATTCTCCGTTATATTTTATCAGCGTTACATCGTTTACATCTGCGATGCCCCGGATATTGTCGGCAAACTCCATCTTCTTTTCATTGCAGTCGAGCTGGACAGTAAGCTCGGTATTGTCCTGCCTTACCGTCTTCGACTTTATGGTGTAGGACATTCCGCCGAGTTTATCCGTTACCTCCTTTTCCACATCCGCTTTGGAATGGACTATCATTATATAGGAGCTGCCTATGTCCTTGCGGGAGTGCATGATAAGGATGATGACCAGCATGAACACCATACCCACCGCAGCCAGGAGGTACATGCTCGCCCCTATGGTAATTCCCATCGTTATGGCCCAGAAGATATACATTATATCCAGCGGTTCCTTTATGGCAGTACGGTATCTCACAATGGAAAGGGCGCCGACCATACCTAAGGAAATAACTATGTTCGTACTGATCGCAAGGGTCACCATACAGGTCAGCACCGTCATTCCCACCAGCGTAAGGGCGAAGGTCCTCGAATAGATGACGCCCAGGAAATATCTCTTATATATTTCGTATATCAATATACCTATTATCAGGGCTATCGCCATATCTACGATAATCGTAAGCAGGGTGCTTAGGGATATGGACTGGTTATACATATCCGACTCAAGGATGGATTTTTTGATCATTGCTCTGACACTCATTTTTATGTCTCCTTTAGATTAATTTTGGAAAATTCGCGGGGCTGCATACGCCCTGCTCCCCGGGGTTAATGTTAATACAGGTATTAAAATCAGCCTTTCGTCAATCCGTACATATCCCTCTTTACATTGCTGCACATAACGTACTTTGAAGAGGAGACCTCCGCTGCCGCATGGGGAATGACCATATCCTGAAATATATCCGGCAAAAATTCCGTGTACTTCACTTCCATTATAAGGGTATCCGGTATCTGCATCGCATTGTAGACCGGAATATCGGGATCAAATATATCGTAACCGTTAAACGCGGCCCTGATATGCATATCGAAGGTGATCCGCACCGTTCCCGGATCGTAGACAAAGGGAATCCTGTCGTAGTCCGCTATAACTTCGGGGTGCATACCGGACTTAAGCAGCAGGTAAAACTCTTTTGCCAGCTCATCCGTCCTGCCCTCCAGGCACTGATAGCGGCCGTTTATTATGTCGTCGGTCTCCTGCCTGCTAAGAGGGGTGGAAAATTTATATATATATTTTCCCTGCTTTTCCTTACATTCAAGGGCAATATGGTCGTCGCTGAAATTATATATCCTTATGCGGAACTTCTTTCTGGAAGGAACTCCCATCAGCTTCTCTTCGTAGGATGAGCACCATAGATCGTCAAAGTAGAGACTTCTTACAATGTACCCGTTCTCGCCGGCATGAGAGTCTATACTTGCTATCTTCCTCAACCTGTTCGCAAGTATCTCCATCTCTCCGTAATTTATAAGATATTTTACTTCGTGTCTGTAACGCGGCTTACTGTCGGCCATTAAATATCTCCATCAATCGGGACCCATGCCCACTGCTGGCAATCATTATAGCGTCAAAGTCGCAAATTGTCCAATTATTGACACAGAGGGCCGGGACGGATATTCTTAGTCTTATGAAATATATAAAATACACTATATCAACAACTGT
>CAMNBW010000004.1 GCA_946533525.1 uncultured Lachnospiraceae bacterium | reverse complement strand
TAAAACCAGAGAAAATATCTGAGGTTATTCGAAGCCAGATAAAAAATTATCAGAACGCTATCGTGCAGAATGAGACCGGAAGCGTTCTTACCGTCGGCGACGGAATTTCAAGAGTCAGCGGGCTTTTGAACTGTATGGCGGGAGAGCTGTTGGAATTCGAAAACGGAACCTTCGGAATGGCGCAGAACCTTGAAGAAAACGTGGTATCGGCGGTTCTTTTCGGAGAGGACGTGGGAATAAGCGAAGGCCAGACCGTAAAGCGTACGGGCAGGGTAGTTTCGGTTCCTGTCGGAGAGAATATGATAGGCCGTGTAGTAAACGCTATCGGACAGCCCATTGACGGCGCAGGCCCCATCGAGACCACGGAGTTTCGTGCAGTTGAGACCAGGGCTCCGGGAATCATCGACAGGCAGCCCGTTAAAGAGCCCCTTCAGACCGGTATCAAGGCCATAGACTCGATGATCCCGATAGGAAGAGGACAAAGAGAGCTTATAATCGGCGACAGGCAGACCGGTAAAACGACGATCGCCATCGATACCATACTTAACCAGAAGGGCAAGGACGTTATATGTATCTATGTTGCCATAGGACAGAAGCGTTCCACGGTTACATCTCTTGTGACAGACCTTCAGAACGGCGGAGCCATGGACTACACCATAGTTGTTGCGGCTACCGCATCTGAACCGAGTCCCCTTCAGTATATCGCTCCATATACAGGCTGCTCCATGGGCGAATATTTCATGGCCCAGGGAAAGCATGTGCTTGTTATTTACGACGATCTGTCCAAGCACGCGGTAGCGTATCGTGCGCTTTCACTGCTTATCCGCAGACCTCCGGGACGTGAGGCATATCCCGGCGACGTTTTCTATCTGCATTCAAGACTTCTCGAGAGGGCGGCAAAGCTCTCTGATAAAAACGGAGGCGGTTCCCTGACGGCGCTGCCTATAATAGAGACACAGGCAGGCGACGTATCGGCCTATATTCCTACGAATGTCATATCCATAACCGATGGACAGATATTCCTTGAGACAGAGCTTTTCCACTCGGGCATCATGCCGGCGGTTAACCCCGGTATCTCCGTATCCCGTGTTGGAGGTAATGCGCAGATAAAGGCGATGAAGAAGGTTGCCGGTACCTTAAAGCTTGTTTATTCCCAGTACCGTGAGCTGCAGAGCTTCGCGCAGTTCGGTTCCGACCTGGATGAGGATACGAAGGCCCGTCTTGCACAGGGTGAGCGTATCGTGGAGGTCTTAAAGCAGGATAAGAGCTCTCCGGTTCCGGTTGAAAAGCAGGTTGCCATTCTCTATGCCGTTGTAAACAATATCCTTATGAAGGTCGATACAGCGGACATCGCTGAATATGAGGAGGGACTTTTCCGTCACCTCGATACGGCTCCCGATGGAATAGCCGCTATGAATGCGATTAAGGAGACCGGAAATCTCGATGCAGGTACGGAAGAGAAGCTTAAGACCGTATTGAACGAATATACGGATCAGTTTGTAAAGAAAAAGGGGTAAAATTTCATGGCAGCAAATATGAAAGCTGTGAAACTCCGGATAAAGAGCGTTCAAAGTACCATGCAGATCACCAAGGCCATGCAGCTCGTAGCTGCGTCCAAGCTCAGGAAGGCCAAGGAGAAAGCAGATCTCAGCAAACCTTATCTGGAGGTTCTTCGTAAGACCCTTACCGATATTGCGTGCGAAAACACAGAGTTTCATTCGCCGTATACAAGGGCGGACGACAACGATAAATGGCTGTATATCGTGATCGCCGGAGACAGAGGTCTTGCAGGCGGATATAATGCAAATCTCTTTAAGTTCATGGAAAGCGAGACCAGGGGCAGAGATATTTCGGTGCTTCCGATAGGAAAGAAATCGGTGGAGTATTTCAAGCAGAGAAAGGTGCCGATCTTTACCGAGGACTATGCGGAGGTTGCAAAGATCACGATTTCGGAGTGTTTCGAGATCGGAAGGCGTATCTGTGAGGCATACAGGAACGGACAGTACGGGCATATCTATCTGTGCTACACCAATTTTGTTTCCATGCTGACGCAGACCCCCGAGGCCAGTTCGATGCTTCCCCTGTCTGACTTCGAGGAGAATGCACCGGATACAGAGCAAGAGGAAAAGGGGAAAGCCAGAGAGCTGATCTTATATGAGCCGGACAGCGAAACGGTATTTGATACTATCGTTCCGGAGTATCTGGCGGGGCTTTTATATTCGGGAATAAACGTATCCGTGGCAAGTGAGCTTGCAGCGAGGAGAACCGCAATGGAAGCGGCTACGGATAATGCCGAAGAGATGATAGAGACCTTAAGCCTGTATTACAACAGAGCGCGTCAGGCCAGCATAACACAGGAGATCACGGAAATCGTGGCAGGTGCGGAAGAACCGTAGGCAAATTCGCTAATAGGTTCGTTAGTCTTGCTATTTATATTTATAAGGAGTGCTCAATCATGAGTGAAAAACATGTTGGAAAAATCATACAGGTAACGGGTCCGGTTCTGGATATACGTTTTGCCGAGGGCGAGCTGCCGGATCTGCACAATGCGATCGAGATCAAGCTTCAGGATCACATCCTTACAGCCGAGGTTGCCCAGCAGGTCGGGGACGACGTTGTACGCTGTATCGCCATGAGTTCCACTGACGGACTGGTAAGAGGGACGGAAGCGGTAGATACGGGAGGACCCATTACGGTGCCCGTCGGCGAAGAGTGCCTCGGAAGGGTGTTCAATCTTCTCGGAGAGCCCGTGGACAATAAGCCCGCTCCGGATGCAAAAGACCGCTGGGAGATCCACCGTCCCGCGCCTTCCTTTGAGGAGCAGGTACCGGCAACGGAGATCTTTGAGACGGGTATAAAAGTCGTTGACCTTATATGTCCCTATGCAAAGGGCGGAAAGATCGGTCTTTTCGGAGGAGCCGGAGTTGGAAAGACAGTTCTTATAATGGAGCTTATAAATAACGTTGCTACCGCACACGGCGGAATATCCGTATTTACAGGAGTTGGAGAGCGTACCCGTGAAGGAAACGACCTCTACGGAGAAATGACGGAGAGCGGCGTTTTGGATAAGACGGTACTGGTGTACGGTCAGATGAACGAGCCCCCGGGAGCAAGAATGAGAGTCGGACTTTCGGGACTTACGATGGCTGAATATTTCCGTGATGTAAAGAACCAGGACGTGCTTTTGTTCATAGACAATATCTTCCGTTTCACACAGGCAGGTTCGGAGGTTTCGGCTCTGCTCGGACGTATGCCTTCGGCGGTTGGTTATCAGCCTACGCTTGCAACGGAGATGGGCGCGCTTCAGGAGAGGATAACCTCCACGAAGAAGGGTTCGATAACATCCATTCAGGCTGTATACGTGCCTGCGGACGACCTGACAGACCCTGCGCCGGCTACAACCTTTACACACCTGGATGCGACGACCACCCTAAGCCGTGAAATTGCTTCGAAGGGAATTTATCCCGCGGTTGACCCGCTGGATTCCACAAGCCGTATCCTTTCACCGGATATAGTAGGAAAAGAGCATTATGAGGTAGCAAAGGGAGTACAGCGTGTGCTCCAGAGATACCGCGAATTACAGGATATAATCGCCATCATGGGTATGGACGAGCTTTCGGACGAAGATAAGCTTACCGTTTACAGAGCCCGTAAGGTTCAGAACTTCCTTTCACAGAGCTTCAGCGTTGCGGAGCAGTTTACCGGACTTCCCGGAAAGTACGTTCCGCTTAAGGAGACTTTAAGAGGCTTCAGGATGATACTTGACGGAGAATGTGACGACCTGCCGGAGAGTGCTTTCCTGCTCGTCGGAACTATAGACGAAGTATTTGAGAAAGCCAAAAAGCAGGCTTAAGGGGAGGTGAATCCTATGGCAACCTTCCATTTACAGGTGGTTTCCATGGACGGTCTGATCTACGAGGGCAGCGTTCAAAAGATAATGCTCCGGACCATCGACGGGGATGTAGCTATACTTGCGAGGCATACCAATTACTGCACGGCAATAGGTATGGGAACGGCACATATATTGCTGGAAGACAACAGTGAAAAGACGGCAGCCTGTATCGGCGGGATGCTCTCCGTTATGGACGGGGAGTGCCGGGTCATTCCCACGACCTGGGAATGGAGCGACGCCATCGATGTTGAGCGCGCAAAGGCCGCTAAGAAGAAGGCAGAACAGAGGCTCGCAGACGAAAAGCTTTCAGAGCAGGCCCGCATCAATGCGGAAGCAAAGCTCAGAAGAGCACTGGTCCGCTTAGGAACTGCTCAGAAATAGAAGAGCTAAGGCTCTTTTCGGGAGGCAAAAAACAATCATTACGTTATATCGTAAAAGGATCATTCCCGAGGAATGTATACCGCTAAAAGACGACGTTATTTTGTACGCAGACGATACCAAGATCGTAACGGAGTGGAAGACCTTGCACCCGAAGCTGGAATTTGACAGCGGACAGTCCTGCTATTTTTTAAAGGAGGGCTACAAGGTAAGCCGCTTCTTAAGAGGGGATGAGCTGGTTTACTGGTACTGCGACATTATAGATTATGAATATATTAAGGATGAGGACACATACATATTCAGGGATCTGCTGGCGGATGTAGTGGTCTATCCGAATGGCTTTGTAAAGGTTCTGGATCTGGATGAATTCGAAGAGGCACTCGAGGCCGGAAGCCTGACGAGCCAGGATGTAAGGAAAGCCTTAAGAGCGCTGTCTAAGCTCTTAAACATAATCTATAACGGAAAGTTTGAGATACTGACAAAGGAAATATTATCGAGGGTAACGAACGAGTAGGGGGATAAAGCTTCTCCCTACTCTCTTAAATTATGAAAAACCTTGTATTAAAAATACTGTTTTTTCTGACAGTATTCTCTGTTTCTCTATTCATAATGATCCGTATGTTTAATACGGTAAATACCGATATGACGGGAACGATGGATAAAGCGTCGCTTCCGCTTGTTTACGTGTCCCTAAATGATGAAAAAATAAATAAGATGGAGGGAGTCACAGGGGAGCTGGAGGTTAAGACGGTTAGAGGATGCTTAACGCCCTTGACCAAGGACCGGAAAATGTCCGTGATTATAGACACCTTCGGAGGGAAACTCGATACCATCTCATATGAAGTAAGGTCGATAAACGGAGAAAGGCTCATAGAGAGAACGGAAGTCCTTGACTATATCGAGCAGGGCGATTCGATAAAGGCGGACCTTAACATTAAGGACCTCATCCGTGAAGGGACAGAGTATATGCTGGTAATACTTCTCGATAACGGGATGTATACAGCAAAATACTATACGAGGATAATCTACGGTGTAGAGCTGCACGAACAGGAAGCAGTGGGCTTTGTTTCGGACTTCTTCGACAAAACCTTTGATAAAAGCCAGGCCCAGAGTCTCGTCACATATCTTGAGAGCAACGCCACCGGAGACAATTCCACCTTTGACCATGTAAATATCCATTCGAGCCTCGATCAGGTCACCTGGGGGAATTTGAGACCTCAAAAGCCCGAGCATTACGTTATAAACATACTGGATATGGACGGCTTCACATCCTCCTTCAGCATAGGCTACATTCTGCCCCTAAGCAATGAAAACTATAAGGTCCGGGAATATTACAGGCTTAGATATACCGATAAGAGGATATATCTGCTGGACTATGAAAGGGACATGGACGAGTACTTTACCGAGGAGTCCTCAAGATTCGTAAACGACAAAATAGTGCTGGGTATACGTAATGAAGACGTAAATATGGCCGAGAGCGTGGACGGAAGACATCTGGCCTTTGAGCAGAACGGCAGCCTCTACACCTACAGGGAGAACGAAAAGAAGCTGGTAAGGGTATTTTCCTTTGAGGATAAGGACGAGGAGGATATAAGGACCCGAAACGACAAGCACTGGATAAAGATATTAAGGGTCGGAGAGAGCGGGAGCATATTCTTTGCGGTCTACGGCTATATGAACAGAGGACGCCACGAGGGCGACCTCGGAGTCTCCCTTTATAACTACGACGCCTCCTTAAACCAGACGGAGGAGCAGATCTATATAAAATACCCGTATTCGGCCGAGAGGCTGAAAAACGATGTAAATACGCTGTTCTTCTATGACGGAGGCTCGAACTTAAGCGCGTATCTGGCGGGAAGCATCTACAGGATAAACATAGAGGACAGGAAGCTTAAGAATATCGCAAAGCCCGAGGAAATAGTGGTATCTGAGAGTAACCGAATGGCTGCGGTTTTAGAGGACGGAACCTTAAGGGTGCTGGATTTCTATTCGAATAAGGATCTGGAGATTGAAAGGCAGGGCGCCCACCCTCTGGGCTTCATAGGGGAGGACTTTGTCTATGGAGTAGCGCAGGCGCAGGACGTAGTCTGGTCGATATTCGGCTCATACGTGGAGCCGATGAGTACGGTATATATAGAAAACGGCAGGGGAGAGGTATTAAAAACCTACTCACGCCCCGGCGTATACGTGCTGGGGGCTGAAATAGGGGAAAATGAGATAAGCCTTAAATGCATGAGCAAATCCGGCGACAGGCTCGTCAATCTGGCGGATGAACAGATCATGCATAATTCCGAACCCGATAAGAAGAACAATACGATAGTCAGGGTGGCGACGGAGGACAGGGAGACTATAACGGAGATAAGCCTGTTTACCTCCTCCTCATCGGCAAAGCTGCAGCTTATTACTCCGAAGGAGGTAATCTACAGCGAAAACCGAAACGTTGTAGTAAAGCCCGAGTCGGAGGTGCCGAAGTTCTATACCTATGCAAAAGGGCAGCTCATAGGAGTATACAATGAGCCTGTGGACGCCATAAATACCGCGAATGAGCTCTCGGGAGTCGCAGTAGACGACAACGATCAGTACATATGGAGGAAGGGCAGGGATACTGCGGCCAATATAGACGATATAAATATAGAGCAGGACGCATATCTTGCGCAGATATTGAACGCGGTGCTCCTTCATACCGGCGTTTCTATTGATACGGAAAAATTCATGGACAGGGGAAAGACTGCCCTAGAGATACTGAGCGAAAATATAGAGGGGAATGTTCTGTCCCTCTCGGGGTGTCCCTTAAGCTCAGCCCTTTATTATGTCAGCAAGGATGCGCCGATACTCGCCTCATACCAGTCCAAGGCGGTACTGATAACAGGGTACGATGCGGACCATGTAATAATAATGGATGGAAATACTACGGAAAAAATGGATACAGACATAGCGGCCGAGCTCTTTGAATCCGGCGGAAATGATTTTGTCTCCTATGTGCTTGAGAACGTAGATTGATGTAAAACCAGCCTGAACCGAGCCCGAATCAGGAAGGTTCTAAGCAGTCTGGTTCCACTCAGCCGCTGACAGGACATCAGGGCAAATGCAGAACTTAAAATTGCGACGGAGAGGGAAGCGTTTTACACCTCTCCGTTTTTATATCTTGCAACCAAAGACTGGATCCTGTTATTCGGATTTAAAAGGTCACTGATGGAAGAATCGTGATTTAAGGTATCGATAATGAAGGCTATATATTTACTCAGATCGCAGGAAATATAGTAGCTTCTCTCAAGAAGCTCGGGGGGCTGATAAATGCTGTTGGTGGTCAGGATGCGGTAGATAATGCCATCCTCGTAGGCTTTGTCGAAGCGCTCAAGACCCTGGGTAAAGAGTCCGAAGGTCGCCATTATAAATATCCGGTTCGCCTTGCGCCTCTTTAACTCCTGCGCAACCTCGATAACACTGTCGCCGGAGGAGATCATATCGTCGATAACAAGAATATCCTTGCCCTCCACCGAAGCACCGAGAAATTCATGGGCAACGATAGGATTTTTGCCGTTAACTACGGTGGTGTAATCCCTTCTTTTATAGAACATACCCATGTCGAGACCGAGGACGTTCGCAATATAGATCGCCCGGCTCATTCCGCCCTCGTCAGGACTTACCACCATCATGTGGGAAGAATCTATGTTCAGATCCTTAACATTATAGAGGAGTCCCTTAATAAACTGATATGCCGGCTGAATAGTTTCGAACCCGTGAAGGGGAATAGCGTTTTGAACTCTGGCATCATGGGCGTCGAAGGTTATGATATTGTCCACACCCATCTGTACGAGCTCCTGAAGCGCGATCGCGCAGTCGAGAGATTCCCTTGAATTTCTCTTGTGCTGCCTGCCCTCATAAAGGAAGGGCATGATAACCGAGATCCTCCGGGCCCTGCCACCCACAGCGGAGATTATCCTCTTAAGATCCTGGTAGTGGTCGTCGGGAGACATCCGGTTCTCGCGTCCGCAGAGCCTGTAGGAAACGCTGTAGTTGCATATATCCACCAGAAGGAAGAGATCCATACCTCTAATGGACTCGTTTATACTTCCCTTGGCTTCCCCGGAGCCGAAACGGGAAATCCTGGTGCTGATAAGATAGGAATCGCGCTGATAGCCGGAAAAGGCAAGAGTATTTTTGTGCTCATGCTCTCTTTCGGTGCGCCAGTTGACAAGGTATTTATCAACCATTCCTGCCATCTTGTCACACCCTGTCAGGGCGATAACGCCCAGGGTTCCTACTGGTATTGTCTCGAGTTTACGTTTTCCGGCATGAATTGACATATTTATTCTCTTTCTCTCTTTCTGAGTCTGATGTCCGCACTGTTGAAGCGGTAGAGATCCGAGCTGCTGAGGAGCCTGGAAAAAGAGCGCTCGGAGTAGTCTGTCTGAATCTTCTCCAGCGAAAGGTTGCTGGAGATTATAGTGGGTTTCTGTCTGATAGCCCTCTCATTAAGTATAGCAAAAAATTGCGAACGAACAAAGCTATTTGTTACTTCAGTTCCAAGATCATCTATGACAAGGAGGTCGCAGGAGTAAAGATCCTGCTGCAGCTCTGTCTTTTCGTCCTTGCTCTTATTGCCGAAAATATAGTCCGAAAGAGTATCGAAAAGGCTGAAGGCCGAGAAATAAAGGCAAAAACAGCCCCTGTCCAAAAGTGCCTTTACGATACAGTTAGTCATGTAGGTTTTCCCGCTTCCCACAGAGCCGAGAAAGAGAAGATTTTTAAAGCTCTTATGGAAATTCTCAACATATTTGCGGGCATCGTCATAGACCTTGTGCATCTCGCCCACAACCTCGGGAGAATAGCAGTTAAAGTCAAAGGAAGAAAAGTTTTCCTTGGTCAGGACCTGCTGTATCCCGGCCTGATTATAACGGGAATAGGCGAGGCGGCTGTTTAAGCAGTGACAGCGCTTATTGTCCACATAGCCGGTATCATGGCAGTCGGGACACTTATATATAGGAGAAAGATAGTCCTCGGGAAACCCGTTTTCTGAAAGGAGCTTCCTCTTCTTTTTGGAAAGCTCGGAGATCTTTCCGCCCACGCCGTTTAAGGAAGTATCGTTGCCCCGGATAAAATCCTTGGCCGATGAAAAGGCCAGGGTTATGATCTTATCGGAGATCTCACGAAATTCCGGTATCTTCTCCTCTACCTCAACAGTTCTGTCCCTGCGTACCATATCGTTATTATAACGGATGAGCTCATATTCGTGCATTATTTCATCATAAACTGAGTTGGAAAGTGCCATTTTGCCGTACCTCTAATTCTTTGCAAATTCTTTTTCAAGAGCTGAGTAATCGTAGCTGCGTTCGCTGTAATTGCGGAATTGGTCTCCGGGCGGAGGCGAATTCGTACCGGAGGCAGGGATACTCTTTTTGCTGCTGCGATGAACCTTATCCGCCAAAGCGACGTCGTCCGGGGTCTGAATATCCAGCTTCTTCCAGTTTTCAAGGGTCTTGTCCACGTATTTAAAGCTCGCGTTGCCCGTAGTGATGATGCATCGGTCTACCGCCATGAGGATTAGCTCCATGTCGAAGCCGAGGTCATTTTTCCACTTTTTGACATAGCGCAGCTCCTCCTGGGCCAGAGAACGGTTATTTATCCCGAAAGCCCTGCGAACTGCTTCCTGATCGGCATCGGCAAAGGAGGCTGTCCTTATCTTGGCCGCGGTGACATTGCGAATGCCGTCCTCATGCCAGGCGATGGCCACCTTTTCGATGTATTTCATGCTCCTGTGCCCCGTATCGACACAGTATTCGATCAGGTACTCGATTAGAGCGGGAGGAAACTTTAAAGTATCATATATATATAGGACGGAATTGGTCTCGGGCATGGTCAGAGGCCGTCCGAAATACTCCTTGGTAATGAAGAGGAGCTCCTTAATGTCTTCCTGGCTGTTGAATTTGTCCAACTGATCCTTGGAATAGAACTTTGCGGCAGGAACAGCATCGACACCCCCGACAACCTCTTTGACAGGAGAGGCAGTACGCACAGCCGGAGCAGCCGCAGCAGGGGCAGGGGCAGCGGCAGCGGTAACGGTAACAGCGGGAACAACGGGAGAGCTCACGCTCCTATGCACCATGAAATCGGTAGATGTCTGCACGGCAGCGGCAGCATAGTGCCCGGTCTCGACAGGCGCCTTAAGAGGCACAGGATTCTCGGAAGGAGTGCGCAAAGCCGCAGAGCAGAGCACACCATTGGCGTAGTCCAGGGACAAAAGCCCCTGATGGTGCCAGTAATCCAAAGAGCTTAAGATATCCCCTTCGGAGAAATTCAAAGAATCGGAGGCCTTTTTGATGCTGAAGCCTCCATGGGTCGCACAGCGCAGAAGGTACAGATATATCTTAAGCTGTATCTCGTTAGCTGCGGACATATATTTATCGATAAAAATGTTCGGCACCGGAGTAAAATTGTTCTCCGAGCCGTATAGCTTTATCTCGTTATCCACTTTTTCCCAAACCTTTACTATCCGGCCGGCTTAGCTTTATTCAGTCTTTAGTCAGCCGTATTTCTTTTCCCGTGAGAGATTATAGCATAAAGAAAATCTAAATCAATCCGGCGAAGGCTCCGAAACCCAGTAAAATAGCGGTTTTGCGCATAAGGTGGATACCGTGGATAGTGTGGATAAATTATTAAATTTTTGAAAAATACGTACAAAAAAATCCACAATTTTTAAACTCATAAAAAAATTTAAAAATTGTGGATAATGTGGATAATTATTTACTGAGAAGTGCGTCTCCGATTTTATATACGTCTCCGGCACCCATGGTTATTAACAAATCTCCGTGCATACAATTTTCCTCTAAAAATTTTTCAATTTCTTCAAATGAGGGGAAATAATATGACTTTGTACCCAGCTCTTCGATCTTTTCGGAGAGAAGCCGGGAGCTGACTCCGAGGTCGTCGGTCTCCCTCGCGGCATAAATATCGGCTAAAACCACTCTGTCGGCTATGGAAAGAGCCTCGGCCAGCTCGTTAAAAAGGGCCTTTGTCCTTGAATAGGTATGGGGCTGGAATACGCACCATAGGGTATTATGCGGGGTTTTCTGCGCGGTTGTGAGGGTCGCCCGGATCTCCGTCGGATGGTGGGCGTAGTCGTCGATGACCTGCACACCGCCAAAGCTCCCCTTTGCCTCAAAGCGCCGCTCCGTCCCCCCGAAGCCTTTAAGGGCCTCCGCGATAGTCCCGGTATCCGCTCCGGCCTGCTGCGCTGCGATAAAGGCAGCAATGGAGTTTCCTATATTATGAAGCCCCGGAATGGAGAGCTTTATATGCGTAATGACTTTCCCGTCCTTACCGCACAGGTCGAATTCACCGTGGGCGTTCTCGTCGTAGCTGATGTTTTCGGGATAATAATCCGCCCCGGGAGCAAGCCCGTAGGTGAAGATATTGCATTTAAGCCCTGCGGTAAACTGCGCGAGATCGGGTATATCCGAATTTATCACAAGGTTTCCGTCCTCGGGGATAAGCTCCGCAAACTTCCTGAAGGAATTTCGTATATCGTCGAGATCCTTGAAAAAGTCCAGATGATCCGCGTCTATATTTAAGATGATCTCCGTTTTCGGAACCAGGCTTAAAAATGAATTGGTGTATTCGCAGGCCTCCGTGATGAAGATGTCCCTGGACCCGCAGCGGAAATTCCCGTGGATCGAGGGGAGCATGCCACCGATGGAAATTGTGGGATCCTTGTCCGTAGAGAGCATGATCTCGGAAATCATGCCGGTGGTTGTGGTTTTACCGTGAGTACCGGCGACAGCAATGGAATATGAGTAATCCATCATGACCGCACCGAGAAATTCCGCCCGTGTATACGCGGGGACAGAGCGCCTCCTGACCTCCATAAGCTCCGGATTATTCTCGTGAATGGCAGCGGTGTAGACTACCATATCCACATCGTCTGTGATGTTTTCGGCCGCCTGGGGAACAGAGATCTTCGCCCCCAGCCGCTCAAGGTTTTCGGTAATGCCGCTTTTGCCGGAGTCCGAGCCGGACACCTTAAAGCCGTTTTGCAGCATGAGCTCCGCAAGTCCGCTCATACTTATACCGCCGATACCGATAAAGTGAATATGTTTTTTATCATTAAAATTAAATTTATCCATAACAGCTATTATAAAGGCATATAATTAATGAGTCAAAAGGTGCAGGATATGAAAAGTTTTTTTCAAGATATATGAGTTGTAAAAGGACAAACCCAAGATATTGTATAAAATCTTGTGCATTATGAACAAAAGAAGTACCCAAAAAACAAAAATTTCTAAAAATATTCACAAAAAGAACTTAAGGTGATATAATGTATACACTTTATTCTTATATGAATTGTACGAAGTAACTAATTACAGGAGAGGTGAAGCGAATGGTAGTAAAAAAGGAAATGATAGCCATGCTTCTTGCGGGAGGGCAGGGAAGCAGACTTGGCGTTCTTACCACACACATGGCAAAACCGGCCGTCCCCTTTGGCGGAAAATACAGGATCATCGACTTTCCGCTAAGTAACTGTATTAATTCTGGTATTGACACAGTGGGTGTATTGACTCAGTACCAACCGCTGAAGCTCAATAATCATATCGGAATAGGAACTCCGTGGGATCTGGACAGAAATATCGGAGGCGTCCGTGTTCTTCCGCCCTTTGAGAGAAACGTAAACAGTGAATGGTATACGGGAACGGCTAATGCTATTTACCAGAATATTGAGTATATGGAAAGCTACAATCCCGAATACGTTCTTATATTATCCGGGGATCATATATATAAGATGGACTACGAGGTGATGCTGGACTTCCACAAGCAGTGCGACGCCGATGTCACCATCGCCGCCATGCCGGTACCGATCGAGGAGGCAAAGCGTTTCGGTATAGTTATCACCGATGAAAATAAGAAGATAGTTGATTTCGAGGAGAAGCCCGAACATCCCAGGAGCAATCTGGCGTCCATGGGTATCTACATCTTCACCTGGAAGAGCCTTAAGGAAGCGCTCATCGCTCAGGAGGAGCAGCCTAATCTGGACTTCGGTAAGCACGTTATCCCCTATTGCCACGAAAAGGGAGAAAGGCTCTACGCCTTCGAGTACAACGGCTACTGGAAGGACGTTGGAACCCTTAATTCCTACTGGGAAGCAAATATGGAGCTCATCGACATTATTCCCGAGTTCAATCTTTACGAGGAATACTGGAGAATATATACCAAGAGCGTTACCCTTCCGCCCCAGTATCTTGCGGCGGGTTCGGTGGTTGAAAAGAGCATAATCGGCTCCGGCTCCACCATATACGGAAAGGTCTATAATTCCGTTATCGGCTGTGACGTGGTTATCGGAGAGGGAACCGTTGTACACGATTCAATAATAATGAACGACGTTACAATAGGAAACCACTGCAATATAGAGAAGACCATAATTGCCGAGGAAGCCAAGATCGGCGACAAGGTAAGGACCGGAGAGGGCGAAGAGAAGGAGAACGAGGAATTCCCCGGAATTTATAACCACGGACTCGTTACCATCGCTGAGAAGTCAATTATTCCTTCGAACCTTGTAATAGGAAAGAATACCGTATTATCCGGCGAGTTTAAGGAGAATGAAATTGCCGACAATATCATTCCTTCGGGAAAATCTATAATAAAGGGTGGTGACAGGGCATGAGAGCTATAGGAATCATTTTGGCAGGCGGAAATAACCACAGAATGAAAGAGCTCACCCGCAAAAGAGCCGTAGCTGCCATGCCGATCGCGGGTGCATACAGGAGCATAGATTTCGCCTTAAGTAATATGACGAATTCACATATCCAGCAGGTGGCTGTATTTACCCAGTACAACTCGAGATCCCTTAACGAGCATTTGAGCTCTTCGAAGTGGTGGGATTTCGGACGTAAGCAGGGAGGTCTTTACGTATTCACTCCCACGGTTACTACAGAAAACAATTCCTGGTACAGAGGAACAGCGGATTCCATCTACCAGAATCTTTCATACCTGAAGAACAGCCATGAGCCCTATGTAGTCATAGCTTCCGGCGACGGCATCTATAAGCTGGATTACAACAAGGTCATCGAGTACCATATCGATAAAAAGGCCGACATAACCGTTGTATGCAAGGACATGGGAGAGGGCGCAAACGTTGAGCGCTTCGGAGTTATAAAGATGAACGAGGAGTCCCTCATAGAGGATTTTGAGGAAAAGCCCGTTGTAGCCAGCACAAACACTGTTTCCTGCGGTATCTACATTATCAGAAGGCGCCAGCTCATAGAGCTCATAGAGAAGGCTGCGGAAGAGGAGCGCTACGATTTCGTACGGGACATCATTATCCGTTACAGGGGACTTAAGAAGATCTACGGCTATAAGCTCAAGGATTACTGGGGCAATATTTCCACGGTGGAGGATTACTTTAAGGTAAACATGGCCTTCTTAAAGCCGGAGGTTCGGGACTATTTCTTCAGGACCTACCCCGATGTTTATTCCAAGGTTGAAGACCTTCCTCCCGCAAAGTTTAATGTTGGAACGCACGTATCCAACAGCCTTATCTCCTCCGGCTGTATCATCAACGGTGCGGTAGAGGATTCGGTGCTGTTCAGGAAGGTATTCGTGGGAAATAACTGCTACATCAAGAACTGTATAATCCTGAATGACGTATATATCGGCGACAACGCCCACCTTGAGAACTGTATAGTTGAGAGCAGGGGCACGATACGTGCAAATGCTTACTACAAGGGAGAGAACGGCGTACAGGTTGTCGTTGCCGAGGGCGACAGATATATTATGTAACAAAAAATTTACTTAATATTGAAATCTAATATGCTATAATTAAGAGCCTCATCGTTAAAGCGGTGGGGCTCTTGTCAGTGTTGTGAGGCTGCGTTACAGAACCGGCGGGCGTACCGGATCATAATATTTTACGGAGGAAGCGGATGTTTATAGTGGCAGGGCTGGGTAATCCCGGTAACAAATATGATGGAAGCCGTCATAATATCGGTTTTTCGGTGATCGACGTGCTCAGCGCCAGGCTCAATGCCCCCCTGGATTTCGAAAAGCACAGGGCCTTTTGCGGGACTGCGGTGTACGAGGGCACGAAGCTTATGCTGGCAAAGCCGCAGACCTTTATGAACTTAAGCGGGGAGAGCGTGGGGGAGCTGGTGCGCTTTTATAAAATAGACATTCCGACGCAGCTCCTTGTCATATCCGACGATGTGGATATGGATTTTGGGAGGATAAGGATAAGGAAGTCCGGCAGTGCCGGAGGGCATAACGGCCTGAAAAATATCATCGCCCATCTCGGGACCCAGGAATTCATGCGGCTTAAGATAGGGGTCGGCGCAAAGCCCCCTGCATGGGATCTGGCGGACTGGGTGCTGGGCGCCTTTCCGAAGGAGGACGCAGAAAGGCTTAAGGAGATCAGAGAAGAGGCGGCGGATGCGGTACTGAGCATAATTAAGGACGGCCCTGACAGGGCGATGAACAAGTTTAATTAAATTCGTTAAGTTCTTTGAATTAGGATAAATTATAGACAGGATGGTTATTGAATCGGGCATATGAAAGCATTTACCGAACCTATCGAAAAGATAATAGAGGAAACGGAGCGCTTTGCGAAGACGGGAATATCGGACATCGTAGGGGTTTCGGAAGCGGCGCAGGCACATCTTATGTATTCGGTATTTAAGGATGTGTCCCTAAAGCTCGTAGTAGCAGTGGACGAAAAGGCCGCACAGGAGATACTTACGGATATAAGGCTGTTTAACAGGGATGCGGTGTACTTTCCGCCCAAGGACCTTATCTTCTACCAGTCCGACTTAAACGGCAACCTCCTGTCCGCACAGCGCCAGGAATGCTTCAGGGCGATGCTCGGGTCGAATAAGCTGACCATTGTCACGACCATAGACGCGCTGATGGAGAAGCGCCCCGACATTGTAGCGCTGAGGAAAAATGTCATCAATATAGACGGCTCTTCGGAGATAGACACCCTGGAGCTTTCGGAGAAGCTCAACCAGACGGGCTATAAAAAGACCGACGAGGTGACGATGTCCGGTGAATTTGCCGTAAGGGGCGGAATAATCGACATATTTCCGGTGACCTATGAAAATCCCGTAAGAATTGAGCTTTTCGGCAACGACGTGGATTCTATAAAATATTTTGACGTGGGGAGCCAGCGCTCGGGAGAGGCACTGGACAAGGTCAGCATCTTTCCGATGGAGGAATATCTTACGGCCCCGGTCCAGATAGAAAAGGGCCTTGAAAAGATACGCAGGGAATTCGAGGAAAGATACGCGGCCTTAAGAAAGGAAATGAAGACCGAGGAGAGCGCGCGGCTTAAAAGCGCGGTCAACGAATTCCTGGAGGAGGTCGGGACCTTTAAGGATACGTCGAGGCTGGGCTCCTATCTGGGTTATTTCTATGAGGAGCTATATTCATTCCTCGACTTCTTCTCGCCCGAAGAGACGGTAATCATGCTGGCAAATCCCGCCCGGCTTGCCGAGAGGGCGGAGAACGCCCAGGCCGAATTTGCCGACAGCATGCAATCAAGGGCCGAGGGAGGCTATATCCTCCCGGGGCAGATTGAGCTTTTGTTTTCGGCGGAGGCTACCTTCAAAAAGCTCGAAGCCTTTAAGACCCTTGGCTTTGCGGAAATTCCTCTGAGCCAGAATCTATACAAGAGCGCGGGGACAATGAATGTGGAGGCCCGGCAGATAGGCTCATATAACGGAAGCTTCGGCGCCCTTGAAACCGAGCTTAAACGCTACAGAAAAAATGATTATGCGGTGATAATCCTTTCCGCATCCCATACAAGGGCCCGCCGTCTGGCCGACGATCTGAATAACGACGGAATAACGAGCTTTTATACCGAGGACTATGACCGTGTGCCCGAAAAGCAGGAGATAATGATAGTCTACGGAAATAAGCTCAAGGGCTTCGAATATCCGGCTCTGAAATTTGCGGTCATCAGCGAAACGGACATCTTCGGCGCGGTAAAGAGAAAGCGCCGCCGGGTCAGGGAATATACCGGGGAGAAAATATCCAACTTTTCCGACCTCAATGTGGGCGACTATGTGGTACACGAGGATTACGGCATAGGGATATACACAGGCATCGAGCATATTGAGCTGGACGGGGTGACGCGGGACTACCTCGGCATAAGCTACCAGAATAATGCGCATATCTATGTGGGAGCTTCGAACTTAAACGCCCTGCAAAAATACGCGGCGGCGGACACGGAAAAGAAGCCGAAGATAAACAAGATAGGCGGCAAGGAATGGGGCAGGACCAGGCAGCGGGTAAGGCAGGCCGTTCAGGGCATGGCGAGAGGCCTTGTCGAGCTCTATGCCCTGCGTTCCCATGCGGCAGGCTTTCGCTTCGGGCCGGATACCGTCTGGCAGAAGGAATTCGAGGAGCTCTTTCCCTTTGAGGAGACCGACGATCAGATTCACGCAATAGAGGCCGTCAAGAGCGATATGGAAAGCGACAGGATAATGGACAGGCTTATATGCGGGGATGTGGGCTTCGGAAAGACCGAGGTCGCTATCCGCGCCGCCTTTAAGGCCGTGCAGGACGGCAAGCAGGTGGCGGTGCTGGTGCCTACCACTATCCTTGCCAAGCAGCACTACAACACCTTCCGCGACAGGATGAAAAATTATCCCGTGAGGGTGGACCTCCTTTGCCGCTTCCGTTCGGCCAAGGAGCAGAAGCAGACCATAGCTGACCTTAAAAAGGGGCAGGTGGACATAGTCATCGGCACCCACAGGCTCCTGTCGAAGGACATAGGCTTTAAGGATCTGGGCCTCCTTGTCATAGACGAGGAACAGCGCTTTGGCGTAGCCCACAAGGAAAAGATCAAGGAGCTAAGGAAGAATATAGACGTACTTGCCCTCACCGCTACGCCCATACCGAGGACCCTGCACATGAGTCTGGTAGGCATAAGGGATATGAGCGTCCTCGAGGAGGCGCCTTTGGACAGGCTTCCGATACAGACCTTTATAATGGAATACAGCATAGAGATCGTCAGGGAGGCGGTAAACAGGGAGATTGGCCGGGGAGGCCAGGTCTACTACGTATATAACAGGGTCAACGACATAACCGACGTGGTCGATACCCTAAGGGCGGCTATCCCCAAGGCCCGGATAGAATATGCCCACGGGCAGATGCCGGAGAGACAGCTCGAGGATATAATGAGCGACTTTATCGAGGGCAGCATCGACGTTCTCGTGTCCACCACCATTATAGAGACCGGTATGGACATCCCGAATGTGAATACCATGATCATCCATAATTCCGACCAGATGGGGCTTTCACAGCTCTATCAGCTCCGGGGAAGGGTAGGAAGGTCGAATCGCACGGCCTATGCTTTTTTGATGTACAACCGCGACAAGCTGCTGAGGGAGACCGCGGAAAAGAGGCTGAATGCCATAAGGGAATTTACCGACCTTGGCAGCGGGTTCAAGATAGCCATGAAGGATCTCGAGATAAGAGGGGCGGGAAACCTTCTCGGAGCCGAGCAGCACGGACATATCGATGCCGTGGGCTACGACCTTTACTGCAAGATGCTAAATTCCGCGGTTAAGGAGGAGAAGGGCGAAAAGCCGGAGATAGAATTTACCACCACCATAGATATAAATGCCGACGCCTATATTCCCGATTCCTATGTAGGCAGCGAAAATACGAAGCTGGATCTCTATAAGAGGATAGCCGGCGTCGAAAATACCGCCGAGGCCGAGGATATGGAAGAGGAGCTCACCGACAGATTCGGCAAGCCCCCCGTATGCGTTTTAAACCTTATTCAGATAGCCCTGCTGAGAGGCAAGGCACATGAAGTTTTTGTGGAGACCCTAAGCTCGAGAGGCAACGAGATCATCTTTGCGATCTTCCCGAAGGCGGTCCTAAATCCGATGCACATTGCGGATGTACTGGGCGAGATCGGGGAGGATCTGCGCTTTCAGGCCTCCGGCAAGCCTTCCTTTATCTACGCCCTGCCTTCGGAGGATACAGACCCCATTGAGATCTCTCAGAGGGTCCTTGAATCCATGAAGCTGCTTCTGGAGGATTAGCCCCGGCTGTTCAGCTTCAATCAGCTCTCCTTCTCCGACATCTGGTCCAGGAGAGAAATCTTCATATTATAGAGCTTCTGCGAGAGGTCTACGTAGATATTGTGGGGATTTACCAGACGCCTGGTCTCGTCCCATAGGGTATTGAGCTCCTGCTTGCAGTATTCGCGCATCTCCATGACCGAAGGAGAGGTATATACGCATTTCCCGTCCTTAAATACGGGTATCATTATCTCCCTGAGAGTAAACTCTCCGGGATGGAGCCTGGTCTTCTTCCAGGGCTCGGAGGGGTCGAAGAGAAGGAGGTCCTGATCTTCCGTAAAGGTCTCGTCCTCGAGACAGATGAGCTCCGCCTTTACCTTGCCGCTCTCCTTTTCGTAAACCCTGTATATCTTCTTATTTCCCGGATTTGTGACTTTTTCGGTATTCTCGGAAAGCTTTATCTTGGGAATAAATTCTCCGGTTGCAGGATCCTGAATGGCGGCCAGCTTATAAACTCCGCCGAATGCCGGCCAGTCCTTGGAGGTAATGAGGTTCGTGCCGACTCCCCAGCTGTTTATGGCCGCTCCCTGGGCTTTAAGGGAATCTATAAGGAATTCGTCCAGGTCGTTCGAAGCCGAAATCACCGCATCGGTGAAGCCTGCCTCGTCGAGCATCTTTCTGGCCTTCTTGGAAAGATAGGCCAGGTCGCCGGAATCTATGCGGATCCCGTAGAATTCAGAGTGTATCCCCCTGTCCCTCATCTCCTGAAAGACCTTTATGGCATTGGGAACGCCGCTCTTTAAGGTATCGTAAGTATCGCAGATCAGAATACAGGCGTGGGGGTATATTTCCGCATATTTTCTGAAGGCCGTAAGCTCGTCGGGAAAGCTCATTACCCAGGAATGTGCGTTGGTGCCCTTTACCGGAACATTGAAAAGCTGGCCGGTAAGCACGTTTGAGGTGCCGATACAGCCTCCTATCATGGCGGCCCTGGCTCCGTAAACTCCGGCATCGGGACCCTGGGCGCGCCTCAGTCCGAATTCCATTATACCGTCGCCTTTAGCCGCGTAGCAGACACGGGAGGTCTTGGTTGCGATAAGGCTTTGATGGTTGATTATATTAAGGATTGCCGTCTCTACAAGCTGCGCCTGCATGATGGGGGCAATGACCTTTACAAGGGGCTCCCTCGGGAAGATCACCGAGCCCTCGGGAATGGACCATATGGAACCCGTAAATTTGAAATCATGAAGATATTTAAGGAAGTCCTCGTCGAAGATATTGAGGGAGCGCAGGTATTCCACGTCCTCATTGCTGAAGTGGAGCTCCTTTATATACTGTATTACCTGTTCGAGTCCCGCCATGATGGAATATCCGGAATCCAGAGGATTCGTGCGGTAAAACATATCGAAGATAACCGTGACGTTGGCGTTTTCGTTTTTAAAATAGCCCTGCATCATGGTAAGCTCGTAAAGGTCGGTTAATAGGGTCAGGTTTTGTCTGTTCATTTTGAATTCCCCGCAAATTTGTCTGTATTTTCAGTTAAGATTAGCAGCCCCCAAAAGGAGATACGTTAAGTATTATAACAATAACTATAATCATTGACAAACTATATATATATTGGTTAGAATCGCCGTGTATGTCTATAAAAATGGAGTTTATAGCTGCATAAACCTGCGCCTACGAGAACAGCGCGGGAGTTTATAAGGAGGAGTAATTTAATGTACCAGAAGGTCAATACCGACATGAACTTTGTCGGCAGGGAAAAAGAGATCGAAAAGTTCTGGAAGGACAATGATATTTTCAATAAGTCCATGGAACACAGAAAAGAAGGGAAAACCTATACCTTTTACGACGGGCCGCCCACGGCCAACGGCAAACCCCATATAGGCCATGTTCTGACCCGTGTAATAAAGGATATGATCCCCAGATACCGGACCATGAAGGGCTATTATGTTCCGAGAAAGGCCGGCTGGGATACCCATGGCCTTCCGGTGGAGCTGGAAGTCGAAAAAGAGCTGGGTCTCGACGGAAAAGAGCAGATAGAGAAGTACGGACTCGAGCCCTTTATTAAAAAATGTAAGGAATCCGTCTGGAAGTATAAGGGTATGTGGGAAGATTTCTCGGATACCGTGGGCTTCTGGGCGGATATGGATCACCCCTACGTAACGTACGAGGATGACTATATAGAATCGGAATGGTGGGCCTTAAAGCAGATCTGGGACAGGAACCTCCTGTACAAGGGCTTTAAGATCGTTCCCTACTGCCCCCGCTGCGGAACCCCCCTGTCCTCCCATGAGGTGGCTCAGGGCTACAAGGCCGTAAAGGAGCGCTCCGCAATAGCAAAATTCAAGGTAAAGGATGAGGACGCATATATCCTTGCATGGACGACCACCCCCTGGACCCTTCCTTCGAACGTGGCTCTCTGCGTAAATCCCGATGAGACCTATGTTAAGGTAAAAACTGCCGACGGTTTTACATATTATCTTGCAAAGGCCCTGGCCGAGAAGGTGCTCGGAGGGGATCAGCCCAGCGCTCCCTACGAGATCCTGGAGGAATACAAGGGCTCCGAGCTTGAATACAAGGAGTATGAGCCCCTTTTCGAATGTGCGGCCGTGGAAGCTGAGAAGCAGAAGAAAAAGGCCTTTTACGTTGTCTGCGACGGCTATGTAACCATGGAAGACGGTACCGGAGTTGTTCACCAGGCCCCGGCCTTCGGTGAAGACGACGCCAGAGTAGGCCGTAAATACGATATGCCCCTGGTGCAGTTCGTAAACGACAGGGGAGAGATGACTGAGGATACGCCCTTTGCCGGCAAATTCGTAAAGGACGCCGATCCCGAGGTGTTAAAGGACCTCGACAAGAGGGGACAGCTTTTCTCGGCGCCCAAGTTCGAGCACGACTATCCCTTCTGCTGGAGGTGCGATACTCCCCTTATCTACTATGCAAGGGAATCCTGGTTTATAAAGATGACAGAGGTTCGGGAAGACCTCATAAACAATAACGACAAGATCAACTGGATACCCTCGACCATCGGAACCGGCCGTTTCGGCGAGTGGTTAAGGAATATCCAGGACTGGGCCATCTCCAGAAACAGATATTGGGGAACGCCCCTTAATATCTGGGAATGCCCCGACTGCCGTGAGAGAATCTCCATCGGCTCGAGGGAGGAGCTCTATAAGCTTTCGGGCAATGAAGAGGCAAAGACCGTGGAGCTGCACAGGCCCTATATCGACAAGATAACGATAAAGTGTGCGCACTGCGGCGGAGAGATGAAGAGGGTGCCGGAGGTTATTGACTGCTGGTTCGATTCCGGAGCCATGCCCTTCGCGCAGCACCACTATCCTTTTGAAAATAAGGAGCTTTTTGAAAGCCAGTATCCCGCCTCGTTTATTTCAGAGGCTGTGGACCAGACCAGAGGCTGGTTTTACTCGCTCCTTGCCGAGTCTACGCTGCTGTTCAATTCGCCCTGCTATGAAAATGTCATAGTTCTGGGTCTGGTTCAGGATGAGAACGGCCAGAAGATGAGCAAATCCAAGGGCAACGCCGTGGATCCCTTCGAAGCACTTGAAAAGTTCGGAGCGGATGCCATAAGGTGGTACTTCTATATTAATTCCGCCCCCTGGCTGCCGAACCGTTTCCACGACAAGGCTGTTATCGAGGGACAGAGGAAGTTCATGGGAACCCTCTGGAACACCTATGCCTTCTATGTGCTCTATGCAAATATCGATGATTTCGACGCTTCAAAATATACCCTGGACGAGAAGTCGGTTTCCACTATGGATAAATGGCTGCTATCCAGGCTCGGGACCACGGTAAGGCAGACGGACGAGTACCTCGACAGCTACAGGATAACCGAGGCCGCCAAGTGCCTGCAGGATTTTGTGGACGAGATGAGTAACTGGTATGTACGGCTTTGCAGGAAGAGATTCTGGGCAAAGGGGATGGAGCAGGACAAGATAAACGCTTACATGACTCTCTATACCGCCCTTGTAACGATTTCAAAGGCAGCCGCGCCGATGATACCCTTTATGACGGAGCAGATATACTTAAATCTAGTTTGCTCTATCGACAAGGACGCGCCCGAGTCAATTCATCTGACGGACTATCCGGTTCCCGACGAGCGCTTCCACGACGAGAAGCTCGAGCAGGAGATGAAGGAGGTAATGGACATCGTCCAGCTTGGACGTGCGGCGCGAAACGCCTGCAATATCAAGAACCGCCAGCCCCTTAAGACCATGTACGTGCGCGCCGAGGAGGTCCCCGATTTCTACCGGGATATAATCGCTCAGGAGCTCAATGTAAAGAGCATCGTATTTACCGACGATGTCAGGGAATTCACTACCTATAGCTTTAAGCCCCAGCTTAAGACCGTAGGCCCCAAGTACGGAAAGCTAATCGGAGGCATCAAGGAGCGCCTGGCTTCCCTGGACGGAAATTCCACGATGGATGCGCTCAATTCCGGGGAGTCCGTAAGGTTTGACATCGATGGAAATGAGGTTGTATTATCAAAAGAGGATCTTCTTATAGAAGTAAGCAATAAGGAAGGCTTTGTGGAGCAGTCCTACGGCGGCATAACCGTAGTCATCGACACAAACCTCACCGAAGAGCTTATCGAGGAAGGGTTTGTCCGCGAGCTTGTTTCGAAGCTGCAGACCATGCGTAAGGAAGCGGGCTTCGAGGTAATGGATAAGATCCTTATCTATATAAAGGACAACGACAGGCTTTCCGGCTATCTTGAGAGAAATAAGGAAACCGTCATCGGAGAGGCAATGGCTGACGGTATCGTGAACGGAAGCACCGAAGGATACGTGAAGGAATGGGATATAAACGGAGAGAAGGTAACTCTCGGCGTTAAAAAAAATATTTAAAACTTTAGGAGGAAGACGAATGCTCGGTGAACACAAGCAATTCGACAAGGAAAAATTCAAG
>CAMNBW010000003.1 GCA_946533525.1 uncultured Lachnospiraceae bacterium | reverse complement strand
CCCGCGCCGCAGCCGAAAAAATACGTTCCCCCGAAGAGGACCGAGGCCGACAACGCCCGTGTTGCGGAGGTAAACACGGCCCTTGGGAGCAGGGCGGGCATAGAGCAGTATCTTAACGGGAAGCTCTCCTCCGCCGGGGAGGAGGCGGACTCTCTTTCAGGAGTGCGCTCGGCCCTTCAGACCCTGGCCAGGGATATGGAGAATAACCCCGGAGCGAGCCACTTAGAGCTCATGGAGGGACTTCGCCGGGAGGCAGAGGCCTATCTTGCAGACCACGCCCCGATCGATGCGAAAAATAAACAGGAGCTCTCCGACATACTTTCCGTCAGAGCCATTTATAACGCCATGACGGATGCGAAGGTGGAGGAGAGGCTTAGGGTCGAGAAGGAAGACATTGTAGACAATGTGACCCGGGAAAACCTTTTAGACGACGACAGTCTGGTAGAGCTAAAGGACGCCCTCAAGGCGATGCCGCCCTCCCCGGGCAGGGACAGGCTCATAGACTCCATCGGAGAGCTTCGGGAGGAGATGGTCAATAACCCGGAGGGAGACCATTTGGCCCAGCTTCATTCAGTTATGAAGGAGGCCGGGAGCTACATGGAGGGAGCAGGGGAACAGAAGCCTGACTTCTCTGCCAACCCCGAGCTTAAGCAGATACTAGAGAGCATTGACCGCGTAAGACAAAAGGACCATGTGGATGAGCGGCTGGCCTATAGGAACCACCTGACCCAGGAGGGAGTTAAGAATACCTTAAGGGAGCTTCCTGCGGGAGCAAATGACTCCCCGGAGTTTACGAAGCTCCGCGACAGCCTGAAGGCGCTGGACGCGGCCTATTCCGAGGAGGACGGGCCCAATAAGGAGATGCATATAGCCAACGCCAGACGTAAGGCATCACTGGCGGCTGAGCAGTATGCCCTGCATCCCGAACAGGCCCCGACGGTGGGGCAAAACGGGAGACCCCTTTCGGCGGAGGCCGCAGCCGAGGCCAGACAGGCTATGGAGAGGCGTCTCGAAGCAGCCAGGAGCTTATCGGGAGCCTACAACACCCTTCAAAGGGAGGACGACCAGAAGACCATAGAGGGCAGGCAGGAGGAGCTTCGACAGGAGAGAGAGGAGAGGCGCCGGGAGCTGGAGGAGAGGGCCCGAATCCGTTCGCAAAAGGAGGCGGAGCTCAACGAAATAAATGCTCAGAGGAGCGGCGAATTGAGAAATGCGGTCAGCCTCGAGCGCGAGGAGGCCGTACTCAATAAAGAGATAGACTCAAGGCAAAAAGGCATAGATGAGCTCGAAAGGGACAACGTACGGCTGACACAGGAGCTGGAGACTGCCACCAGGGACTTTGAAGCTGCCAGGAATGAATTCACAGATGTGGTGAACGAGCTCAATCAGCTCGGGAATGACGATAATACTCTAAAGGCCGACAGGGAGCAGCTGGAGGCGGACAAAAGGGCTCTTGAGGCGGAGGTGCTTAAAGGCGCTTCGAATAAAGAAGATGCCAAAAACCGCAGCAATCTCAGGAACGATATGAAGAGTAACAGCGGCAATATCCCTGACAATCCTGCCCCCGGGGCAAGGGCTGAAAACAAGGGGCAGAAGTGGCTTGGAAACGACGATCTGGACGCACTTTCAAACGCCCTGGGCCAGATGCCGGGAGTGGGGGGTGACTTAAGAACGGCTATAAGGGGCCTAAAGGAGGCGGGGCTCGGCGGAAAAGACGGTCTTCCCGCCCAGGAATATGTAAGGCTCTACGAGGAAGCAAAGAAATTTACCGAAAAAGCAGTCTTAAACGAGGATATGAGAGGCATCGGAATCACGGGAGAGCAGCTTGCCAACGCAAAGCAGGCAGCCGGAACCGTGATAGATAAGCTCGATGCCAACAATCGCTATAAGAACTTTAAGGCCATCGTGGATTTCCAGAAGAAGATAGTGGATTTCAACGAAAGGGCCAGGCAGCTTGAGGAAAGGGAAAGGCGTATCCGGGAAAGAGAGCTTAAGCAGAACGAGCGCAATGAGAAGACCCGTCAGGCCGAGGATAAGGCTATCGGGCTTCAGGAGGCAAAGAATAAAAAGGCTAAGGCGGGCAGGGACTTACAAGAAAACGCTGCAAAGAGGGAGAGCGCCGAAAGAGGAAAGCGGGACCTCGAAAGCAGGAGAGACGAGCTCACGAGCCAGAGAAAGCAGAGCATGGAGAGGGCAAAGAGGCTTCGCGCCGAGGCCCGGAACAAAAAAGCTGAGCTTAACGGAAATAACAGAAGAAATGAGAATGTGATGTGAGGCAAGATGACACCTGAATGGAAGACGGCTATCGACAGCTTTGTCGAAATGTTTTCAAATCTGGATTTTCGCAACGGTCCCCTGTTTTATCTGGTGGGGATCGCGGCAGCGGGGTATTGCTGTATGGAGGGCTACAGGATCTACAAGATGATCCTCGGAGCTCTGGGCTTTGTTTTCGGCTTCAGGATAGGCTATCTCATATTTTCGGGCCTTTCCTGGACCGGGGAGAAGCTTTTGATGGCGGAGGCCTTCTGCGGCCTCCTGCTCATGGTGCTTGCCTACAGGATCTATCTTGCGGGCATATTTATAGCGGCCTTTCAATTTTGCTGGGTAAATCTGCCGGTTTACATAAATATAATATTTAAGGATAAACTGGATGAAACAGGGATATTCAGAGGGATTATAGTTACCATAATATCTATTGTAGCAGCCCTCGCGGCGGCCCGGGCCTCCGTGAAGCTAAGCCGGCCGGTCATAGTGTGCCTCACCGCGGTAATAGGCGGTTTTGCAATGATAAATTACTTTTTGATGCTGATACCCGTATTTCCCTACGAGCTTTCCCTGCCGGCAGAGAATTCCATAATTTGGCTCGGGGCAAAGGTCTTCCTGTCGGCCGCGGGAGTCGGGATACAGGGGATCAAAGACCCTCCGGGTGCGGCCTGAACCTGACATTATTTAAGACATATGAGATATAACCTTCGGGGCGAAGAAAAAGAGAAGGATGGGATCAGGGAAAAAACAGAGCACAGGCTTCTGTCTTTTTTGCGTTATTTCTTTCCTGCGGTGTGGCCGGTGCTGCTGTACTTCGGCATAAGCCTGTCGGTGAACCTGCTGGCAGGCATGATCTTACCGCATACCGGCTGGGGGGACTACCTAAAGCGCTACAGCAATCTCTGTTCCATCCTTGGGGTGCTGCTCACCTTTTTTATACTAAGGATGTATTCCAGGAGGTCGGGAAGCGGCTTTTTCGAGGACGCCTCGCTCTATTTAAAGGACGTGGACGCTCTGAAGTGCGCGGAGGCCTTCCTTTTCGGGGCAGGGGCGGCCCTGGCCCTCTCCGCGGTCATAACCCTTCTGCCGGATATAGGTCCGGTGGCCTCCTATAACGAGAAGGTGAACGAGCTCTATACGAACTGGAGCGCCCTTATAGGAACCATGTTCAACGCCTTTTTCACACCCCTTGTAGAGGAGGTCATCTGGAGGGGCTATATGTTAAACCGCCTGCTCCCGCACTGGGGAGAGAGGGCAGCGCTTTTTGCCGTGACGGCGGTATTCGCCCTGTCCCACGGGGCGGCGCTCTGGGTGCTCTACGCCTTTGCGATGGGCTGGCTTATCGGAAGGCTTTCGATAGCCGAGGACAATATCCTGTATGGGATCGTCATGCACATGGGCTTCAATACCCCGGCTGTGGTCCTCTGGTTTATATATATGAATGTGCCGGGGTCGGAGGAGGCCCTCTATGGAAATAAATTTATGGTGCTGCTCCTCGGGCTTTCGGGAGCCGCCCTCGCTTATATGTGTTACTGGCTGTACATACAGGAAAAAAGAATTAGGCTTGTGAGCCGCCTGTTTAAGGGCGAGCTGTAGTAACGTGAAAGGAGCCTTACTTATGAAGGAAGATATGCAGGATGGTCTGAAGACCCTGATAAAGTGGATACCCATAATTCTGATAGGGATAGTTGTGCTCGGGAGCATAACCTCTGCCCTGATGCTTTCGATAGAGAATATGATGAGCACCGGCACCTTCGGGCTGCAGGGCGTGAACTTCATGCAGATCGTGAGCCCCCAGGCCATTATCTACGGGGTCTCCGAGGTCGTGATAATAGGGGTCCTCATATTGATAAACGGGAACGCCGGGGCCTTAAAGGCTTCAAAGCGGCTTCTTGGAGGCAAGGCCGAAAGGGTCGAGGGGTCTCTCGAAAACTCCCGCTGGATGGAGGAGCAGGAGAGGAACGAGCTCTTTCCCAGGACCCAGTTTTCAAAGCTGGGTGAATTAAAGAAGGACGGCATTCCTCTTTTCGCGGTATATAACAGCAAGAAAAAGGATATGGACATAAACATCATCTCGCCGGCCCACGGCATCATAATCGGTGCTACCGGTTCCGGTAAGACCACAACCTTTGTAAATCCCGTGGTGCAGATACTGGGCAGGGCGAAGGCCGGCTCCTCGATGATATGCACAGACCCTAAGGGAGAGCTTTTCCAGCTCCACTCCAAGCTCCTGACCGAGCACGGCTACAAGTGCATGGTGCTGGACTTAAGAGACCCTTACAGCTCGTTTAGGTGGAACCCCCTGGGCTCCATCTACGATACCTATCAGGAGTATGTGAACAAGGGCGAAAATATCCTGGAGCACCTGGATTCGATAGACGACTACCCGGAGCTTAAGCTGGTACACGACAGGGAGAGGTTCAGCGATGGTGAGGTCTGGTACGAGTGGGAGGGAGAGGCCTACGCGGTCAGGATCGACCTTATCAATAAGGCGAGGATCGAAAAGCAGAAGCTCTTCGACGAGTGCTACGAGGACTTAAACGACCTTATCTCCGTCATCTGTCCCATAGAGAATGAAAAGGACCCCGTCTGGGAGAAGGGAGCCCGCTCCATCATCATGGCTACGGCCCTTGCGATGCTGGAGGACTCCGAGGACCCGAGACTTGAGATGACCAAGGACAAGTTCTGCTTCTACAATATAAACAAGGCCATAAGCAATTCCGAGGACGAATTTGCGGCCCTTAAGGACTATTTCGAGGGGCGCTCCAAGCTCTCCAAGGCCGTGGGACTCTCCCGCCAGGTGCTTTCCGCTGCGGACCAGACGCTTTCCTCATATATGAGTATCGCCTTTGATAAGCTCTCGATGTTTAACGACGAGGGCTTGTGCGCGTTGACGAGCGCGACGGACATAAAGCCGGAGGAATTTGCGGACCGGCCCACAGCCCTCTTCCTTAAGATACCGGATGAAAAGGATACGAGACACGCCCTGGCGGCGGTATTTATCCTGTGTATCTATAAGGCCCTTATCAAGGTAGCCAGCGCCAGGGAGGACCTGTCCCTGCCGAGAAACGTCTTCTTCCTTTTGGACGAGTTCGGTAATATGCCGAAGATAGACAAATTCGACAAGATGATCACCGTAGGCCGTTCGAGAAAGATCTGGTTCGAGATGATAGTCCAGTCCTTTGCCCAGCTTAAGAATGTCTATGGCGAGACCGTGGCGGACATCGTAAAGGGTAACTGCGGTATAAAGCTCTTCATCGGTTCGAACGACATCCCGACCTGCGAGGAATTCTCCAAGATGTGCGGAAATATGACGGTCCGCACCCAGAGCGTGTCCTCGGGCCTCAAGGACAAGAGCGGAAACATCAATGTTTCCAGCCAGACCCAGGTAAGACCGCTTATCTATCCCTCGGAGCTTACCCGGCTTAACAATGCCAAGAGCACGGGAAATTCGATAGTTGTGACCTTTAACAATTTCCCGCTTATGACGAAATTCACCCCTTCCTACAAATGCCCCCTCTACGAGATAGGGCAGATGGACTTAACCGACGTGCGTGCCAATGTCTTTTTCGGAGACGACGTTTTCTATGACCTCGATGAGAGAAACTACATCATCCTCGACGAAAACAAAGAGGGTGAAGAGGACGGGGAAGGCGACGTTGGAGAAGTTGGAGAAGAGCAGGAGGCCTTTGACGGGGAGGTTCAGGATATCGAAGGCGCTGAGGATGCTGAGGCTGCCGGGTATATCGAAGATGACAGGGAAACTGAGGAAGCCGGAGAGGAAGATTACAGCGATACAGAAGATGAGGACGAGGACGGCGAAATAGAAGACGAGGATGACTGGGAAGAGGATGAAGATGAGGATGAAGACGAGGAGGACGACGACCTGGAAGAGCCTGACGCCGAGGAGGTCATTAAGATAATGGAAGAACTGATGGCTGATTATATGGAGAATTCGCCGGAGGAGGATGAGGGATTATCACAGGAGGAAGCAGCTTCATAAAATGGATTTACGAAAGAGGATAATACAGATATTAAAATTCTGCCTTGTAACCGCGCTTGTGTGCTGGATCGGGGTCTTAAGCCTGCCGGCGGACATAGTCTCCGCCGATGACGACGATACCACCTCGAGCTCCAGCTCAAGCGCGGGGCAGACGCTATACGATGCACTGAGGGCGATCTACGGGGATACCTCAAATACCAGCTCCACCTCGACGAGCTCCACGAGTTCGAAGGCCACTTCGTCCACCATGACTACGGAGCAGCTCATGAAGAGGATGGAGACAGAGCCCGTAGGGCCTACGGTAAACGATGTTTCCTTAGAGGAGATCTATCACGAGGACTACAAGGTGTACGAGGAGAGGCTCTCGGATACCTACACGATTTATGCCAATGTCAAGAACGGGGCCATAACCAACCGGCCCGTTGTAATCGACGTTCCGAGGGGCGTCGGGGCCTCCTTAAAGAGGGACGGCACGGATATAGACTTTGAATCCAAGCAGGTCATTGAGACGGAGGGAGCCTATGTTCTTACCCTCTTCGTCGTGGAGACCCAGGAGGACTTCCAGGCCTTTTCCACCCAGACCGTGTCCAGAGCCCGTTTCCGCTTCCGCATTCAGTATAAGACTGGAGTAAACGGAGTAGTCGGCTCCGAAGGGGACGGAAACGATGTCGTGGAGGAGGGCACTGACAGCCTTTCCGAATACGCAGCCCTGGTCGAGGGCACGCTGCCTGAGGATATGCTGCCGGATGATTTCGTCTACGAGGAGAGCCAGGACCTCATGGAGCAGGGCACTGCTTCGGGCAACTCGGCTCCCGCGGCGCCGATGCTCGTTGACGGCAAGGCCTTTGAGAGCTCCTTCGATACTGAGATGGGCTACTACAGGAATACTTTAAAGACAGGGGATGTCTTCTATACCAACGTGCCCAACGGTGCCTATACCAATGAGGCGGTGCTGGTGCAGGAGTCTCCCGATTTACAGATGAAGCTCTACAGGGAGGGAGAGCTCATCGAGGGCTACCAGCCCGGCAACTACATCACCGTAACGGGCAGCTATGCCCTGGAGCTATCGAAGGACGACGCTTCTTTCAAGCTCGAGTACAACGCGAGGAAGCCGGTATTTTATTTCAGGATATTGGGCGACCCGGTATCGGACGCCGGAATCATTAACGCACCCCAGGGAGCTACCTTCCGCTCGGTTCGCCACGACGGAGAGGATACGGGGAAGAGCCTGTTTTTAAGCGATACCGCCCTTCATATCGAGGAGGACGGCACCTATGAGGTAACCGTGGACGACGAGGCGGGCAGCAGGGAATTTACCCTTATCTACGACGGTACCCAGCCCTTCTTTACGGTGAGCACCGAGCCGAACAAGGCCACCATATCGTATTTGAGCAGCGATATATCCCGCTGTGTGCTCTACAGGAATAACGAGGTAGTAGAGGATACGGGGGTTATAAAAGAGGTGACGCAGCCCGGAAAGTACACGATCTACGTTTACGACACCGCCGGAAACAGGACCCAGTCCCAGTTTATGGTGCACTACAGGATAAATGCGGCGGCAGTTATAGCAATTTTCGGAATCTTGGCGCTTATTGCCGGTGTAGCCGTATATATTATCAGGATCAGAAAAAATGTAAAGGTAGTTTAGCTTATGCACTGTGTTTTGCTGGCCTCACAGGAGGGGATAAACCAGATAATGAGGGATTCCGCCAACGGGACGTTTTACAGCACCTTCACGTCGGCGTTTTCCAGCGTGTTCAATTTTATCCAGGATTATGTTCTAGGCTGGTTTAACTCAGCGCTCTACGAGGTATGGAACGGGCTATTGAGGATAATCTGGCTCTTAGAGCAGGTCTTTGACATCTTCACCGGGACCACGGGGGTCTATGTGAGGGACTCCGGCGGGCAGTACAGGGGTGGAACGACCTTGATCGACGCGGTATTTTTCGGCAGCAAGGTACAGAACGCCTTTGCGGCCATAACGGGCATAGCCTTTGCGTTATGCTTCCTCTTTACGATCTTTGCCGTCATACGCTCGATGGGAGACTCCATAGGCGAGCTGAAGCGCCCGGTATCGGCGGTCATGCGAAGCGCCCTTAAGGCAGCCCTTACCTTTTTGCTGATTTCAATGGGCTGCATAGCCGTGATCAAGGCCTCTACAGCCATCACTACGGTGGTGGTGGGAGCGGCGAACCAGCCGGACTGCCGGATCTGTGACTGCATCTTCGTAACTACGGTCAACGACAATTTCAAGACGGAGGAGGCGGCCCAAAAGGCCATGAGCGGCAGGTATTTCATGACCCAGGAGGCCAAGGACAATGTGAATTACACGAGGGTTAACTACACCCTTGGGATAATTTCGGCCTTCTTTATGATAGTGGTGCTGGTGACCCTGGCGACCCAGGCAATCTTCAGGATAATGGTGGTGACGACCCTTTTTATCGTAAGCCCCTTCTTTGTCTCTACCATACCCTTAGACGACGGGGAGAAATTCAAGGACTGGACAAGGCTTTTTGTGGCCTTTGCCCTTTCCACCTTCGGCCCGATGTTCGTCATGAGGATATACTCAAGCATCATGCCAATGCTGGGGCCGGGCGGGCAGATAAACTTTGCCGAAGACTTTAATTCCATAAGCGCCGTGATCTTCAGGATGCTCTTTATTCTTGGAGGGGCCTATGCGGCCTGGCAGAGCCAGTATGTGATCATCGAGATAATCGACCCTGCAGCCGTATCCCTCCTTAAGCGCTCGCAGTTTATGATGGCGATAGCAAAGAGCGCGGCTAAGTCGGCAGTGGATTACGCCTCGGGCGGAGCGACCAAGGCTATGGGAGCCCTTAAGGGGGCTATGGGCGGCGCTTCCGGCGGCTCAGATGAAAAGTGATTATTTTAAGGAAATGTGAGAAGACAGGCGGATGAGGACGGTACAACTGATCAGCTTAAATCTGGATTTTTTGTATAACAGCACCATCGGCAGGGTCTTAACCTGGCTGCAGGAGACCCTGGGTGAGGCTATGGACGTGCTGTCGGAATCGGTGGGCTCTGTTTTAAGGACGGCTTTTAACTTTGTAATAACCGATTTCTGGAGGGGTATCCTGGACCTCATATTTGCCAGAGTCTATGCTACCTATGCCGCTATCCTCCTGCTGCTCGAATGTATCGAGAACGGCTTTCGCGTGATGTGCGGCCTCGACCCGGTCACAGTCAGGGGCCAGGGGCAGATGAGCCTCTTAAACGCCGTATATTCGCAGGAGAACGTCAGAAATATGCTCGGGGTGATGCTGGCCATAGGCATGGCTTTATGCTTCCTCTTTGCAATACTCGCTACTGTGCGCTCGACCTTCGAGCTGGGAGGAGAGCGCAATCAGCCAGTCACACATGTGCTGCGCCAGACCGCCAAGGCATTTTTGGTTTACATAACAATTCCAATCGTATCAGTGGCGGCCCTGTCTCTTTCAGGAGCCATCCTTAAAGGGATAAACCTGGCTATGACCGGCACGGATCAGAAGACCTCCATGGCGAGGATAATCTTCTGCATCTCGACCCTGGACGCGATAGACCCCTTCTACGCTGGCGCTGGGTCGGAGAGGTACAACTCGAGCTACGAGGGAGCAGTGGCGGCGGACTTCGGGGTCATGGACAAATACCGCAAGCCCTATTCTGAGGTGAAGCCCAATGAGACAGTCCCTCCCTATATCAACATACTGGAGGTAAGAAAGACCTTTGCCCTGAGGAAGATAGATTACGTCATAGGCCTGGCCGGAAGCATATATTTCACCGTCATAATGTGTATGGTGCTCTTCGTGTTCATATCCAGGATCTTCGATGTGGTCGTGCTCCTGATAGTCGAGCCCATCTTCGTGGCGCCTATGCCCTTAGACGACGGGGCGGCCTTTAAAAAGTGGACGGGAGTTTTCTTAGGCAAGCTCTTCGGAGGCTACGGGTCGATAGTGGCTATGCAGCTATATATCATAATAGTGGAGCAGGTCTTTTCCAACAGCATCAGCTTTTCGGCCCGGGACAGCCTGGGGGCAAGGGTGCAGGACTACCTCGTGAGCCTTATCTTTGCGGCGGGCGCCGGCTATGCGGTGCAGCACATTGGCCCGCTTATCACCGGGCTTATCAACGAGGCGGCCGCAAGGAGCGAGCAGGAATCGGCGGCAGCGGGCCTTATGGTGGGCTCCTATATTGCCGGGAAAGAGATGAAGGCGGTCAAGTCCGCCGTCTCCTCTACGGCCGGGACCATAGGAAAGACCATAGGAAAGGCCCTGGGCTTTGGCGGGACAAAGGCGTTCCAGGGGGTATCCTCGCTTTTTGGCGGCAGGGGAAGAGGCGCTGCCGGAGAGGGCAAGGAGGAAAGCGGAAATAAGTTTTCCGGTGAACGACCTGCGGGAGGAGCCAAGACGGAGTCTTCATCCGCAGCTTCATCGGGAGGGGGCGGCTCTTCCTCCAAGAGTTTTTCAGGAGGCTCAGGAGGTTCAGGAGGCTCAGGAGGCTCAGGCCACACTGCGGCGAGCCTCAACATGACTCCCGAGGAGCGGCAGAAGGGGCTTGAAAATCTCTTCGGCAAGGGCTTTGAGCAGCATATGAGACAACCCTCCGGCACGGGCAATAAGGGCGGCGGGAGTACGGGCGGCGGCACAGCCGGCGCTTCCAGAGGCGGAAATACGGGCGGCGGCAGCAGATTGAATGACAGCGACCTCAACGGCTTTGGAAATACAGGCAGCGGCGGAAGCAGTAATCCCGGTGGCGGAACCGGTGGGGGCAGCAATCCCGGCGGAGATCCTCTGACAGCCGAACAGCGCCGTAAGGGCTTCGAGAGCCTCTTCGGAGTAAATTACGACCAGTATATGGGCGGCGGAAGCAACGGCTCAGGCGGCGGCAATCCCGGCGGCGGCGGTAACTTCAGCAGCGGCTTTAACGATACAGGCTCCGGTGGAAGCGGCGGCTCCGGCGGAAATAATAGCGGGGGTGGTAACTTCGGCGGCTTTAACCAAAACGACTTAAACGGCTTTAGCGATAAGGGCAGCGGGGGCAATGGCGGGTCCGGCACGAAGAATGAACCTAAGAAACAATAGCGGAGATGACCTGACGCAATGAGAGTTATTCCTAAGAGAACAAATGTAAGAATGGAGCTTTTCCGCGGCGTTGAGGTGGTGGATGTCATAGTCGGTGCCCTGGGTATCCTTATAACCCTAAGCTTTGTGGTATCGAACCTCCCCGGAAAGCTCATATTCGCAGGGCTGGTGCTGGCGATAACGGTGATGCTCGTCCTCCCCTTCGGGGACGACAAGGGTTATCTGCTGGTGCTCTATGCCCTGAGATACCTTGGACGTCCCAGGCATTTTTACAAAAGAAGCACGCAGGACGAGGCGGATTCAGGCACCAGGGAAGAGAAGGGCGGCGGCAGCAAAAACAGCGGTAAAAAGAGCAGGAAAAGGGCGAAGCCTAAGGACAATGCCCTTTCAGTGGAGGACATCACCCCCTTTACCGGGATCGACGGCAATTTTATAGAGTTCGGGGATAAGTACAGCGCGGTAGTGGTAAATATCCCCTCGGTCGAGTTCAGGTTTTACACGGAATTCAGGCAGGACAGCCTTATCGACAGGGTATTCGGCGGGATACTGCGTACCGCGGCGGAGGACGAGACCATAAACCTTGTAAAGCTGGACCAGCCCGTTATCTACGACGAGTTCATAATGAGCGAGAATAAAAAGCTCGAGGAGCTTAAGGAGGCCTACCTTAACGGCATCTTCTCCAAGGAGGAGCTGACCATAAGGGTGGGGATCATCCAGGACAGGATAAATCAGCTGGAGCGCATAGATTTCAGAGACAAGGTCTACATGCCCTTTCACTACCTGATGTTTTTGCATAAGGACAGGGAGCTCATTCAGAGCCAGGCTGAGAAGACCATAAGGGACTTCGCCTCCAACAGCATAGAGTGCAGGCAGCTTAAGGGAAGCGAGCTGGCGGTATTTTTAAAGTATAACTATGGCTATAACTTTGACGAAAGGCAGGCCCAGAGGCTCGACCCTGCGGATTACCTGAAATGGATACTGCCGGATGAGATAAAGGTGGGCACCCGGACGGTGGAATACGACGGGCTTATAACCCACAATTTCCGCCTGCGCGAGTATCCGGTGCTGGTGGGGAACGCCTGGGGCGCGAATATGTTCAACACCGTGGGTACCAAGCTCGTTATGAAGATGACTCCGATAGAGCGCTCCAAGGGAGTGCGCCAGATCGACCGGTCCCTGGAGGAGCTTCGTGACCAGAGGAACAATACAGGAAAGGCCAGCCGGATAATCGACCTCGATACACAGATCAAGGCCCTGGCTACGGTCCTGCGGTCCCTGCAGGGGGAGAATGAGACCCTTCTCAACGTAAACCTCTTTGTGCAGGTCAACGACTACGAGCTTACGGAGCAGAGGAAGGTGGCCCAGTACAGAAAGGGGAAGACTGACCCCAACTCGGCCAAGAAGAGGGTGAGGCAGAGCTTTTCGGAGGAGGGCTTCAGGGTCACGGATATGTTCATGCAGCAGTTTGAGGCCTATTCCTCGCTGGCAGTATCGGGCTTCGACGCCTTTGAGCGCTATAAGAGGGGCATTCACTCCACCTCCTGTGCGGCGGTATTTCCCTTCGTATTCAAGAGCCTATGCGACGAGGACGGCCTATATATCGGCAACTCGGCAGGAGTGCCGGTATTTGTAAACTTCTTCCGCCGCGATTCCGAGAGGGTCAACTCCAATACGGTCATTATCGGAAAGTCCGGCTCAGGTAAGTCCTATGCCACGAAGAGTATATTAGCCCAGCTCGCAGCCGAGGATTCCAAGATATTTATCTTAGATCCCGAGAACGAGTACACAAGAATGGCGGCGGGGCTTAACGGAAAGATAATAGACGTCGGAAGCGCCACCCAGGGGCGGCTAAATCCATTCCATATAATAACCTCCCTAAGCGACGACGAGGACGAGGACCCGGAGGCCATAGAGGAGGCCGAGAGCGCTGCGGCGGCCACGAGCTTTTCGACCCACCTGCAGTTTTTGGAGGAATTTTACCGTCAGATATTGCCGGGAATAAACCCCGAGGCCCTGGAATTTTTAAATTCCCTGACCACGAGCATGTACACCTCGAGGGGGATAGACCAGGATACGGACCTTTCAAAGCTTTCGCCCTCGGACTACCCGACCTTTGACGATTTATACGACGACATTCTGGAGGCCTTCCAGACCAACTATTCTGATAACGAGTACACCAAGGGGATATTGAGGACGCTTATGGCGTCGATCTCCAAGTTTGCCGATGGAGGACGGGATTCGGTGCTGTGGAACGGCGAGGCCACCATAACTACGGATGAAAACTTCGTGGTCTTCGACTTCCAGTCCCTTCTGGCCAATAAGAACGGCACTATAGCCAACGCCCAGATGCTTCTGGTCTTAAAGTGGCTCGACAACGAGATCATAAAGAACCGCGAATACAATATGACCTACGGCGCAAACCGCAAGATCATAATAGTCATAGACGAGGCCCACGTATTTATCGACGATAAGTACCCCATAGCCCTGGATTTCATGTTCCAGCTCGCGAAGCGCATCAGAAAGTACAACGGCATGCAGATAGTCATTACCCAGAATATCAAGGACTTCGTCGGAACGGAGGAGCTTGCGAGAAAGTCCACGGCTATCATCAACGCCAGCCAGTACAGCTTTATCTTCCCGCTCTCTCCGAACGATATGACGGACCTCATAAAGCTCTATGAGAACGCCGGGGCGATAAACGAAAGTGAGCAGGACGACATTATAAATAACGGACGCGGCCGCGCCTTTGTGATAACCTCCCCGGGCGAGAGGACGAATGTGGACATCGTCGCCGGAGACGGGATAGAGGCGCTCTTTACTATGACTTAAGGCGCCGTGAATCAAAGGAGAAGATCATATATGAAAAAGTTATCAGCTGTATTTTTATGCGCCTGTCTGGCGCTAAGTCTTTTGACCTCCTGCGGCGGCTCCTCGGGGGCTTCGGAGCAGGGGCAGACTGCGGAGACAGGGATATTAAACGTCGCCATTATAAACGGGGACGACCGCTTTGCGGGCTATGTGGACGGCACTCTCACGGGGATAGAGATCGAGCTGGCAAATGGCATGGCCCGAACCATGGGAGTGACCCCGCAGTTAACGGTGATCGAGGATGTGAACGAATTTTTTACAGGGGTCAGCAATGGCCGGTTTGATATAGGCTTTGGCAGGATACCCGAGACAGACCCGAGAAATTCGGGGCTTACGGTGTCCCGTACCTATGGCAGAGGGTCGGTATTCATCGTCGCACCGAAATTTGAATATATGAACGGCCTTGAGCAGATTAGCGGCGCAAAGGTGGGGCTTTCGTTCAGCGTGGAGCCCCTTGCCGACAGGATTCGCGGCATCGAGCAGGTGGAGAGGGAGAGCTTTACGGATATGGAGGGCCTTTCGGCGGCGGTGATGAGCGGAGCCGTCAGGGCGGCCCTGGTCAACGAGAGGGAGGCCATGAGTCTCATATCGGACAACCTGCAGGCTCAGGAGCTCTACGCAAGCCCTACGGAGACCTATGTAGCCATAATGCCGGCGAACTCAAAGCTAAAGGGAGCCGTGGACGAGGCCATCTCCCAGTACTACAACGCCCTTATCGGCTTAGATCAGGGCAGCGGGGCCGAAGAGGAAGAACAGGGAGAGCAGGAAGAGCAGAAAGAGCAATAGATTTTTTGAAAATGAAAATCAGTTTTCAAATCATAAGGAGGAGATAAAAATGGAAACCTATACCTTTGCGCCCAGGGTGGACGCGACAAATGCAAAGACGGTACAAAACGACCTGGAGGGGCTGCTCGCAAACGGAGTAACAGAGCTTACCCTGGATTTTGCGGAGAATAAGTACATAAGCTCCGCGGGCCTGAGGGCGGTGCTTGCCACCCAGAAAAAGCTCACTAAGGCAGGAGGCTCCATGAAGCTTATAAACGTGCCGGGCTCGGTCAAGGAGATCTTCGACGTTACGGGCTATTCGCGATTTTTAAATATTGAGTAGACCGAGGCGATAATTTTGAATACAGCCGTATATATTGATGAGAGGTGAGAGATAGAAGGAGGCGGGATGGGTTACTTTGACAGCGCAAAGAACCGGGCCCTCTGGGAAAAGGAATTAAGCGACCTGGAGGGAGAGCGGGAAAGGCGGATGACGGAAGGATATAAGCCGAAGCGTCCCGGAACGGCAGGCAGCCGCGACTCAGATGCCGCCTTAAGAAGCGGCAATAACCCCAAGGTCAGACGGATAAACCTAAAGGAGCTAGAAGAGATAGAAAGGCAGTCGAGGCTCGCTCAGGGTCAGCCCGTTAAGGATAAAGCCCTCCGCTCCGGCAGACAGAGGAGCCGTGAGGCGGGGAGCGGAGAAAGGCAGGCGGAAAATCTGCCTATGCTGGGCTCCATGGGATGAAAAGGCTGTTTTGCCTGATGGCACTTGTCCTTGTCATGGGCCTGGGTTCAAGCCGGGAGGCCTATGCCGCGGAGGAGCTTAAACTTTCCTTCGATGCTTCCTCGGGCAGATACCGCTATACGAAGGAGGACGGCACAGCCTTTTTGATGGAGGTTCCTCTGGGAGGCTGCTCAAATACAGCAGTGACGGTGCTCTGTGAAAACGGAAGCTGGATAAGCTGCCTCGAAAGAGACGGCGAGATCCTGACAAAGGATGAAGAAAAGCTCTATGAGTTTAAGGCGGATATTCCAGGGAGCTGGTATTTTAATGTATCTTCTAAAAGAAAGACCGCGCTCGGGAGCTTAAGGGACGATCATCCGGCGGGCTTTACGGTAGTTATGAGCGGGGCTCCAAGGAGGCTGGATCTCATTCCGGCGCCGGTCTTCTTTAAGATAAGCTCGGTGCGCTTCAATGGCCTGGAACAGGAGCTTCAAAACGACAGGGTCTATGAAGCCCGCAGGGACGGGGTATATGAGCTGACCTTCACCAGTCCCGGAGTACCGGATTGGAGCTTTTCCTTCTTAAGGGACAGCACTCCTCCCGGTATAAGCTTTGACAGGGATATAGGAAAGGAGACCGTAGAGGGGCCGGTGAGCTTTAAGCCCTCCGAGGCGAAAGCGACGGTCAGGGTGTATTTCGGAAATGAAGAGATAGCAAATGAGGGGGTGCTCACGGAGGCGGGGAGATATCGCCTGGTGGCAGCCGATGAGGCGGGAAACGAAAGGGAATATGAATTCCTGCTGACCTATGACGGGTCCGTTCCTCCCAGATATTTTATATATTTCTTTACCGCTCTTCTTATTGCGGCGGCGCTGATAACAGCCTTTGCCGGAAGAAGTATGCGGATCCTATAAACAATAAACGTAAACCGAAAGGAGAAACAAGATGAAAGAAGCAACATTTTTACAGAAATTGCGTTGTCCGTATGTATGGATGACGGCGGCAAGCGCTGCCCTTGCAAGCCCCTTGCGCGTACTGGCGGAGGAGGACAAGAAGCCAGACGGAGCTAATCCGGATTTTTCAGGAGCAGCGACTCCGGTGGTCAATCTCATTAACTCACTCTTAGGACCCATTATCAGTGTTGTGGCTGCGTTGGGAGCGATATATTGCGTATTCCTGGGAGTAAAGCTGGCAAAGGCAGAGGAGCCTCAGGAGAGAGAGAAGGCAAAGATGGCCTTAAAGAATGCGATCATCGGCTTTTTCCTGATTTTCGTACTCATCGTGGTCATGAGAATCATGCTTCCTCAGCTCATTGCCTGGGTCAACGCGAATAAGGGAGGCAGCGGCGCCGGCAACATCAATCCTTCTTATTGATCAGAAGTACATATTAATACGGGGGTGCCGCAATAAGCAGAAAATGTGCAAAATTTTTGCTAAAGCGGCACCCCCTTTTTATAACATTCTAAAATGAGAGAGGCGGAAGATGCACAGACTTTTTGCCAGGGCGGCTGCCCTTATTATGATCCTGTGCGTAAGCCTGATCCTTACGGGGTGTCTCGCAAGGCAGATAGGGGATTCCACGATCGGGAGCCCCATGAGCCTGAGCGAGGCTGCCGCAGGTGCAAGCTTTAACAGGGTTCCATCGCTTTCGCGCAATGAGAGCTACGGCCGGGTGCAGACGGGGGAGTTCAGGGAGATCGATTTCGACACCTCCCGCTTTCAGACAGAGGGCTTAAACGCCTTCTACATCCTTCCGGGACTCGAAAACGTGCCGGATGCCATGGCCTGCTTCGAGGTCCTAGACTACAATTCCAACGGAGAATTCGTATATTTTTACATCACTCCGGCCTATATCTCCTCGGAGGAGATACGCGCCTACAAGTCCACGGAGGGCACTTCGCCCTCCTTAAACGGATTCACGGAGGTGACCGGCAGGAGGAGCGACTATAAGCTGGATGCTGAGATACTGATGTCCTATAATCCCGAGACCGGGGCCTACCGCGTAATGGAGGCCAAGCCCTTTGAGCTGGAATTTGACCCCGCGAAGGAGGGGCGGCCCCTTTATTACGAGAGCAAGGTCGCGGTGAGCGAGGCCGTAAAGAATGAGGATAAGCATATCTTCTGCGAGCAGAGAGGGTTTGTCAGCAAGGTGGCCGGGGCGGAGGAATATTTCCTGATGGACGAGAACTGCATCGGGACGGTCTACAACGCGGAGGGCAGGGAGGTCGTCTCCATGACCTATGCCGACCAGATAAGCGGGCAGAGGGAGAAGGTGGAAAAGGAGATGGGGGAGAGCACCAGCGCTCTTATCCGCAGTGTTGCGATGTCCAGGGATTACGAGACCTTTATAGAGCTGCAGTATTTTACGAAGGAATCCCCGATGAATGTGGAATCCCGGACTGTGGATATGACCCTCATGTGCTACCGCTGGAACCTGGACCCGGATTCCGGCACGGTATTCACCTCGACCGATTTAAACGTGGATAAGAAGATCGAGAAGTGGAAGTCGATCAACGGGCAGTTTTTTGACTTTATGGGAAAGTATGAAAACGCCGATGAGGCCAGCCGAAAGGAGGAGGAATTTTTCCGGGAGAACTCCTGGGAGGGTATCTCCGCCGGCTACGGACACGTCTATGCCCCCTTTACCAACGACGGGAACAGCACCCAGAATGTCATAATAGGGGCGGAGTCCTTCCCCGATGAGCAGGTGGGGCATTTCAGGGCCGCCGATGTGCAGCTCATTGCGGACACCTATTCCATGAGCGGGGACGACAGGGAAAACCTGAATTATTACATCGAGGAATACGACGACGACAAGACCTCGGACGACAACTGGCTATGGAGCTTTACAAACTGGGTCGGGATAACCCGCCAAGCGCCGGAAAAGCTTAAGAGATATTGGGACACGGCTGCCACCATTGCCGGGAAAAGGGCCTTCCGGGCGGTGCATTCCCTGATCTTCTCCCGCAATATAAGGGGTATGACGGGGACGGGCCAGTCCTTAAATAACGTCATCGAGGACCTGAGCAGGGCCAACCTCCTGGTAAAGGCAGGGGATCAGCCCGGGATATACCAGAGCTTCCACATTTTAAGACTCGTGCAGGAGGGAGAGGGGTGGAGTCCCTATATCGCCCAGGTGGATACCTACCCCGAGGGGAGCTACGTCGGCAGCATTACCGGGGCGGACAGGGGGATAACCTGGGAGCCCTATGAGTACGTGCCTGAGATGACAAGGCTTTGCTATATAAGAAAGCCAGAGGAGGCTAAAAGGCAGGTGCGAGCCCTGCGCTTTACCGGAGACGGCGTCGAGGTCAGACAGGACGGAGAGCCGGAGAAGGTGCTCTTAGAGCTCGAGACCCTGCTGCAGACCTCGCCGGAGACCTGGACTACTTTAAAATACGCCAATTTCCTGAATGCGCTGATGACCCATGATCTCGGGGAGTTCTATGAGGAGCTGGGTGAAAAGCTGGACGAGATGGTGGAGGACGACAAGATGTCCGAAAAGGACGCGGAAAAGACTAAGAAGTCCCTGGAGGAGCTGGATCAGGAGCGGCTTTCCATGAGCGACAGGCTAAACAAGGCTTTGGAGGATGCCCAAAAGGCACATGAGGACAAAAAGCTCACAGACAGGGAGTATGAGCAGATATACGAGACCATCGACCGGGCCTTAAATGACCTTTTCAGGAATCCCTATTTGGAGGGCATAGAAAACCAGCTGTCCGAAGCCGCTTCAGTCTTAGATCAGGCCAACAGGATGATGCAGGGACTGACCGGAGGCAGCACGAAGCGGGATATGATAGACAGGATCGTGGAGCTCTCCAATCAGATTCCGGAGGCCTACAGGGAGAGCGTGCTGGCTCTTTGCATGGGCTATGTGCAGAGGGTGGATAAGCTGGAGCCCAACAGCACTGTAAAGTCCTACAGGATGAAATTCCCGCAGGGGAGCGGCGCCATAATTACCGAGGCCGGAATGGGGGCGCGAACCACCGGAGGGAGGCTCTCCGGCGCCATGCAGGGAGTAGTGCTCGAGGGAGCCGACAATTCAGGAGAGGAGCTGACCCGGCTTACGGGCTATAAGTCCATCCTGGGTCAGAGCTATTTTATCGAGGATACAAAGATACCCGGCGTAGCCATGGACGCGGCCCAGATAACTTATAGGAGCCCCGCCGGAGAGTCGAAGGATACACAGATCATCGTGGCGAGGACCTCGGAGGGGGTAAAGATATATAAGAATAAAAACAGGGCCACCGACCCCAATGCGCAGTACGCTCCCTTGAGATTTACCAATATAGATGAAGCGGTGGAGAGGAAGGTCTCGGAGCAGAAGAAGGAAAAGAAGTGGCCCTCGGGGATAGACACCAGGGGCTACATTCCACTGGATATGCTCCTGACCTCCGGCGGCTATACAAGAGATACAGAGGGACGGACCGACGAGGCCGTGCAGGAGGAGATAAGCCGCCTTGGAGAGGAGCATAACGAATTGGCGCCTGAACTTCCCGGGGTCGAGGACGTATCCTCCCCGGGCTACTACAGGTATTCGCGCTTTAACGGCCATCTGACCTCTGCCCGCAATATAACCCTCATAGGGGAGGACAGCGCGATAATCTGCTCCGTGGACAGCGGGACGAAGCTGCTGCACTTAAATTCCGGCGAGGTCTCGAACGATATGGAGGGCTCATACTACAGGATGTTCCAGAAGGGCAGGACTGAGGACTTCATGCTCTTAGGCTTCGGCAAGACCGGAAAGGCCTACAAGGACTGTGACATAGCGGCGGCAAAGGTCTTTAAGAAGACCTATTCCGGGGAGCAGGTCAGCGACACCCTTATCCAGTCCTTCCTCAATATGCTGAACCAGTACGCGAAGGACTATCTGTACAGGCAGTTTCGTACTACGATCAACGAAGAGGGGCAGATGGAAAATATCGATATGAGCGAGGACGAGTCCACCGAAAATAAGGTCCAGAGGGCCCTCTTCGACCCTGCCTCCGCCTCCTATGAAAGGGCGCTCTCCGAGATCGCAAAAGCCTATGAGGTGACCGCTGTGCCGGAAGCCGTGCGCGAAAGGCTAATGGAATTAAGGCGGAGGGTGGCTGCGGTAAAGCCCGCCATTGCCAGGGTGTACGAGCTCGCGGGGGCCAGGTCTATGGCCACAAGCCCGAAGCGCTCCGACCCCTATTGGAGGAACCTCGAATCGAGGCTTACAGAAGCTTCCAATCTGGAGAGCTTTGAGGATATACTCGTAGAGATAAGGATGAATGAGGAGGTAGCGGGGGATCTGCCGAAGGAGCAGGCGGATAAGTACCGGGAATACAGGAAGGTACTGGATCTTTCGGCCCAGCAGGGACAGGTCTCTGTAGGAGACATCTTCGGAGACGAGGGCGAGAAGGCGGCCGCGGAGTACGGCCTGGAGGGTGTGAGCGGAAATGAGTTAACTCAGTGGCTCGAGGAGCAGGGCTCCGCAAGCGCCAATGAAGGAAAGGACGAGACTTCCAGGCGCGCCGAATACCGCCGGGAGGTTTTAAACGATATTCTGGCGGACTATATTGAACATAACCGGGAGATAAAGAGCGTTTCCTCACCAAACGGGGAGGCTCAGGCAGCGGGAGCGCTGCAGTCCGCTTCGGACAGGGAGGCTCAGAGGCAGAAGTTCATCGCCTACGAGACCCAGCTTCTGGGACTTATAAATCCCGATAACTTCGTGCTGTCCGGCGAAGAGTACGCCGGGGAATTCGCGGAGGTCATAAATCACGGGAGGAATGTTTTGAGCGGAGCTCCTTTTGAGGCCATGAAGAAGAGCCTGACAGAGGCGCTGCCGGATATAGATAGCGTATGGCGCCTGGAGGAGCTTATAATTAAAGAAAAGATAAGGACGCAGAGCGGCTATCAGTCCTACCTTTCATGGCTGGAGGACTATGAGGAGAGGGCGGCCTATGACGAGCTGCCGGAATCCCTTCAGAGCATAGGAGGAATCTCTACGAACCAGGTAAACGAGGTGCTTATCGGACAGGATCGGATAAGGTATCTAAGGCAGTCCGCCGCCTATAAGAGCATTATCGGCGATATTAAAAACGATGAGGCAGTCAGGGAAATGCTGTCCCAGAGGAAGATAACCTGGGAGGACTATCTGGATTCAGTGATCATAAACAGCGGGGCCGGTATCGTGAAGGATGAGAGTGGTACGCCTAAGGAAAGTCCGTATAAGAGCGGTACGGTGAAGGATAGTGACAGTGCTTATGAGAGCGGCTCAGTCCAGTAGGTCGTTTATTGAGTCGGTTTCAAGAAAGGAGTAAAGCTTGGCGAGGATGCGGCGGATGCGCTTGCTGGCTGCGTTCAGGGTGATACCTAAGGTCTCGGCGATATCGCTTACCGCCATATCCGAAAAATACCGCAGGGAGATAAGCTCTCTTTCGTCCGGGTCGAGAAGGGAGAGGAGGCGGTAGACCTCCCGGTTTGTGGAGTCCTTTAGAATCTGGTATTCATCAGTATGGATAAGCTCCTCCGCGTCCTCGAGGGCCACCTGGCGGCTGGCGGGATTAGCCCGGAAATGGTCGATCATGAGATTTCTGGCAATACGGCAAAGCCAGGTGCGCACGGAGGAACGCTCCGGATCGTAGCTGTTATAGTGCTCATAGGCCTTTAGGAAGGTCTGTGAGGTGAGATCCTCCGCCAGCTCCCTGTGCAGGGTATGAGCATAAAGAAAGTTATAAATATACGAAAAATTGTCGTTATATGCTTCTTCAAAGGAAAGCTTATTCATCCTTATAGCTTCGCCCCCCAAGCAGGCTGGTGATCTGATCAGTTCAAAGCTGAACGTGTCAGTACGCGAAAATTTGTTTCATTGTAACAAAGGTGAGTTTACATAAATACCACACTAGAACCACAAAACGGCACTATAGAAGAATTTTTTTTTATCGCAGAGCCGCCGATATGAAATGTGCCGGCAAGCCGACCGGCGGCTCGCGGCGAGTAGGGTGCGATTGCATCTTCCCTACTCGATTTTTTGAAAAAAGCGGCGATAAATTTTTTCCCAGCCGTATGTATAGATGAAAGCGTGAGATTATAAAATCATAAAATCATATAGACATAAGTGGTGTATTATGGAAAATGATTTAAATTTGACTAAGGTTGAGAAAATTTTAAAGAGCGCTGATTTTTCAAAGGAGACTGATCTTAAGAAAGAGCTTAGGGCGAAGCTTGGTGCGGTACGTTCCACAAATCTTGAGGAGCTTATGAAGGAGGAGGGGATATATCTGATGTCTTCGCATGAGAAGAAGAGACAGACCTCCCCGGGCAGGTCCATGACGGATGGCAAGGACAGGGAAAAGGAGGCATTGGAGCGCAACAACCCCTATAAGAAAAAGCTGCCGCCCTTCATGTAGATATAATGCAGGATGTGGAGTTTTAATCAGATAAATATGGTGATTTTGGTTTTTGAAAATAGGGGGGGGTGGAGCGCTGACGGAAGCTGTGAAAAATGCGGCTCCGGAGGCCTCCATTCATTCCTTTTCCGACGAAGGGGAGCTGATGGCTTTTGCCGGGAAGCATATCTTTCAGGTCGTATTTTTCCAAATTGACGGGGACGAAGGAAAGAGGCTTGAGCTGGCGGAGAAAAGGCTCCTGCGGCTGATACCGGGGATAAATCTCATAATCGCTGCGGCTACGGACAAATATTTAAGGGAGGCGCTGCGGCTTCACGCCAGCGGATATATAGCCGGAGACCCTGACGCGGATAAGGTCAGGGCAGAACTTGACAACCTCCTATATCCGTTAAGGAGGGTGGCGCACCTGACCCGGGATAAGAGCGGCATGTTCAGGATCAGTATAGACGGAGAGCCCATAAAGTTTAAGTATTCCAAGACGAAGGAGCTCCTTTCCATTCTTTTGGAGAACAGCGGGAGGATGTGTTCGACCCGATGGCTCGTGGAATATTTATGGGGAGACGGGGGCGAAGGGGTAAATACCCGATCCTATTTTCAAAATCTGAGGGTAGATCTTAAGAAAACCCTTGCGGAATATGAGATGGACCATATGCTCATCTCCCGCAGGGGTGAAATGGGTATAGATATGAGGGCGTTTGAGCCAGAGGAATTATGATATTATGAAAAAAATTATGAAAAAAGACGGATTATTGAAGACCTTGAAAACGGTGACGGCGGCTGTCATGAGCGCCGCCCTTCTGACGACGGCGCAGCCGGTCTTCGCCGGGGGCACGAATATAAGGATGAATGTCAGGGGAAGCTGGGTGCCTACGGCGGTTCCCAATGTCCTGGCCTATCAGTTGTCGGACGGAAGCTTCCTGCAGGACGGTTTTACAATAGACGGATATTATGTAAACAAGGATGGCTTCTGGGCCTCAGCCTATAATATCCTGGGAGCCTGGGTCCCGGCGAGAAATTCCTGGCTTGCTGCCGACCAGGCAGGGGAATTTGAGACGGTCATACCGATACTTAAGAACGCCCAGAAGAAGCTTACGAATGACCTGCACGGCTGGAGGGTCATTTCCGTCTACAGCAACCATATCACCCTCTCCTCGGTAGTGACCTCCGAGAAGCAGAGGAAGAAGACCACAAGGCTTGCGATGTATAAAAATCCCAGCTTTAACGGCTATACGATACAGGTCTGCACGCCTCTTTCCGGAGACGAGCACGAGATGACAGAGGATGCGGGGGAGTGGACCTCCATGGCGCTCTACGACTATCAGGTCTTAAGGCTTTTGTGCTTCTGCGTCAGCCGTTCGGGGGACAAGCTGGCAAGGGCGATATATTCGAGCTGGGACGATACGAACTCGGAAAATCTCAAGGTAAACGAGTGGGTCGGCGTGGGGGATACCATGGTAAGATACGTCCCCTCCCAGGGCGCGGGACTCTACGAGATAAAGGCGATATTTTAGATAATGACCGGTGAGCTTAGAATGCCTGGTGCGCCGGGAAGGCGGGATTTCGGCGGGAGAGCGGAAAGACCATGAAGATAATACTGATAGATGAAAAGCCGGACGGAATGGAAGAGCTTAAAGAGGCTGTCATAGGGGCACTGCCGGGAGCAAGGATAAGTCCTGTGGAAGGGCAGGAGGCCGGGCTTGCCGGGGAGAGTCCCTCTATGCTCATAGAGACCGATATGGATATGCATGAGCTGGCCGGGAGGATAAGAGCCGGAGGTATGAAGCTTCGCCCTGAGAAAGAGGCAGAGAAGAAAAATAGGGTGAGCATAAGGACCTTCGGCATTTTCGATGTCTTTATAGACGGGATCCCGCTGGATTTTTACTACAGTAAATCCAAGGAGCTGATGGCCTTTCTGGTGGACCGCCGCGGGAAAGCCTGCAGCGCGCATGAGATAGCCCGGAACCTCTGGCAGGAGGATGAGGAGGCCGGAACCCATCTTTCCTACGTGAGCCGCCTTAAGAAGGATATGCTTGCGGCCTTTGCCGAAAAGGGCTGCGCGGATATTTTCATAAAAAGCGGCAGGGAGCTTGCGCTGGACCCCCTGAAGGTGGACTGCGATTATTATGACTGGCTAAGGGGCAGCTTTAAGCCGGACAGGGAAGGGCTCAAAAGCTATATGCAGCAATACAGCTGGGCAGAGGTGACCGCAGCCTGGATAAGCGCTGCAGGCCAGTCCGCCGAAGCCTGACCATATTACGTTACTGTTCACAGCCTTTCAGGCTGCGAACGTAACGGGTTTTGCCAATTAAATC
>CAMNBW010000002.1 GCA_946533525.1 uncultured Lachnospiraceae bacterium | reverse complement strand
CAAAGCCCGTCATCTATGCGGCGAACGTGGCAGAGGACGATCTGGCAGACGATGGGGCGAATAACGCCGGCGTTAAGGCGGTAAGAGAGTATGCCAAAAACGAGGGCTCGGAGGTCTTCGTTATATGCGCGCAGATCGAGCAGGAGCTGTCCGAGCTCGAGGATGACGACAAGGCCGCGTTTTTGGAGGATCTGGGCTTAAAGGAATCCGGCCTGGACAAGCTTATAAGGGCCAGCTATTCACTGCTCGGACTTATTTCTTTCCTGACCTGCGGGGAGGATGAGTCCCGCGCCTGGACCATAAAGAAGGGGACAAAGGCTCCCCAGGCTGCGGGAAAGATACATACCGATTTCGAAAGGGGCTTTATCAAGGCGGAGGTCATATCCTATGATGCCCTTGTTGAGAACGGGAGCATGAGCGCGGCCAGGGACAAGGGACTGGTGCGTATGGAAGGCAAGGAATATGTCGTCGAGGACGGAGACGTTATACTCTTCAGGTTTAACGTGTGAAGCTCATGGAACACGGAGATATTGCTTTTCCAAATCTTAATATATGGCTGCATAATGTGCCGAAGAATTTCAGCATTTTCGGCTTTACTGTGGCGCTTTACGGCTGTCTTATTGCGATAGGGATAATGCTCGGCGTGGCGATGGCGGTTCACGACAGGAAGAGCAGGGGGCTTTCGCCGGATCCTGTATGGGATGTGGTAACGTATGGAGTTATTGCCGGAATACTGGGAGCCAGGGTCTATTACGTTATCTTTGCCTGGGATTATTACAAGGATAATCTTCTTAGCATTTTTAATTTAAGGCAGGGAGGACTTGCTATCTACGGCGGCATTACGGCAGCCTTTATAACCGTTATTATAATAAGTAAAATACATAAGGAAAATCCCCTTGAGGTCTGCGATTCGATAGCCCTGGGCTTCCCCATAGGGCAGATCATCGGCCGTTGGGGCAATTTTTTTAACAGGGAGGCCTTCGGCGGCTGGTCGGAAAACCTGCTTTCCATGAGACTTCCCATAGCGGACGTTCGCACAAGCGATATATCTGCTGGGATAGAGCAGCATATTACGGCGGGAATGGACTACATTCAGGTTCACCCTACCTTTTTATATGAAGGATTGTGGAACCTTTGCGTACTGATCCTGCTGTATATATATAGAAAGCATAAGAAATTTCCCGGGGAGGTATTTTTCCTGTACCTGCTGGGTTATGGACTTGGCCGCATCTGGATAGAGGGGCTTCGGACCGACCAGCTTATAGCGCCGGTACTGGGCATCCCGATAAGTCAGATAGTGGCGGGAGCTTGTATATTGGTTTCTGCGGGTGTTATAATTATAAAAAGAGTTTCCGATAAAAGAAAAGCTCAGTGATTGTGCTCATGAAAAACACGGAGGTTTGAATGAAGGGTCATTACAGAAACCGGGCAAAAAGAATGATCGCCATGGTGCTGACAGCAGCGTTTGTCAGTTCTCTTATGCCGGCGGTCTATGCTGCCGAAACGGGAACGGGCACTCGGACAGGCACTACCGCTGCAACGACGGCCACCACAACAGGCACGCCCTATGCGCCTACGGGGGTTAACGTCGGTAATACAAACCCGAGGCTTGGGGATTCGGCTATAAATGCTTCGAATATCAGCAAGGTAAACGCAGTGGGAGAGCCGCATTCTGTTGCCGGGATCACAAAAAACCAGCTTTATACGATGAGAGCCTCCAAGGTTTTGGAGCTTCTTACCGGGGATTACAGTGTTTACGACAAGACCGGACACAAGCTCGGAACCGCAAAGGAGATGTTTAACGGGGTGTGGGACGACATTGATCCTGCGAAGGTCATGAACAGGACGGATGGCCTGCCCGGAAACAAAGGGACTCCATACAATACAAATCCGGGAAATCTGGTACTGGAATCGGTTTCAAAATCGTGGATCAAGCTCAATATACCCTCGAACGGAGTTTATGCAAAGGTCACTAATATTCCCGGCAATTCAGGAGGGAAGCTGGTTGAACTCAAGTCCCTGTCTGTTAAAAAGTGGAATTACGCCGCCAGGTATTGCGAGATTTACGATAAGGATCGCAACAGGGTTAAATTTACCAGGGAAAGCGGTGAAACATATTAAGAGAAACAGATAAATCGGCTTAAAATCAGGTAATTGCGGTCTGCTTGAAGGACGACCACAAGATATAGAGAAGAAGCGCTTCGGCGCTTCTTTTTTTGTGTTCTGGAAGGCATTATTTTTGAAAAAAGTATTGTTTTTAGTACAAAAGTGGGGTAGAATAAACATCGGGTGGTGGAAAGTGGTGAAAAGTGGTACGAAATGCCACCCGGTGAGACAGACTCACCTGCAGCATCAAGCAGAGATATAAAGGGTGAATATAGTTGTTCTTAGGACAGTTCAATCATACGATCGACGCAAAGGGAAGGCTTATAATACCTTCCAAATACAGAGAGGAGCTTGGGGATAACTTTATTATTTCCAAGGGTTATGATGAATGTCTCTATGCATTGGACAGGGATTCGTTTGAGGAACAGTTCGAAAAGATCAAGGCTTTGCCCCAGTCGTTAAAGGAGACCAGAAGACTCAAAAGATTTTACTTTGACGCCGTCGAAGCCGAGTATGACAAACAGGGGAGGGTCCTTATACCCGCCAATCTGCGGGCCTTTGCAGGTCTCGAAAAGGATGTGGTACTCCTGGGTGTAGGCGACAAGGTGGAGATCTGGAGCGCTGAGAGGTTCGAGAATATGGACACCTCGAATATCGAAGAGGATGCGGAAGCCTTGGCAAAGATGGGATATGACATATGACGGCCTTTGAACACGTAAGCGTGCTGCCGGAGGAGACCATCGACGGACTTAATATAAAGAGCAGCGGCATATATGTGGACGGAACGGTGGGCGGCGGAGGACATTCCAAAATGATAGCCCGGAGGCTGGACCCCGAAAAAGGGGGAAGACTTATCTGCTTTGACCAGGACGCCGAGGCCATAGAGGCTGCAAGGCAAACCTTAAAGGACTTTGAAAATCTTACTACATTTGTAAATTCCAACTTCGTCAACATGAAGACGGAGCTGGAAGATATAGGGATACCGAAGGTGGATGGTATCCTGCTTGATATAGGAGTTTCTTCCTATCATTTGGATAATGCCGAAAGAGGATTTTCTTATCTCGTAAAATCTCCCCTTGACATGAGAATGGACAAAAGAAATCCTCTGACGGCATATATGGTTGTCAATGAGTATCCCAAGGAAGAGCTTGCAAGGATCATCAGGGAATATGGGGAGGACAGATTTGCAAATAATATAGCTTCACATATATTAAAAAGAAGGGAAACCGCTCCCATAGAAGATACTGAAGAATTAAGGCAGGTTGTGGAAGCGGCGATCCCGATGAAGGTAAGAAAGAACGAAAAAAATCCGGCCAAGAGAACGTTTCAGGCCATAAGGATAGAGGTAAACAACGAACTGGGAGTTTTGTCCGAGGTATTGGATGAAGCTTCAGAGCTTTTAAACAGCGGAGGAAGGCTGGCGGTAATAACCTTTCACTCGCTGGAAGACAGGATAGTAAAGAAGAGATTTAAGGATTTTGAAGATCCCTGCATATGTCCTCCCAATTTTCCGGTATGCAGATGCGGAAGGGTTTCCAAGGGGAAGGTGATCACGAGGCATCCTGTAACGGCATCGGAAGAAGAGCTGGAGAGGAACAGCAGGGCGAAAAGCGCAAAACTAAGGATTTTTGAGAAAAAATAGAAGGCTCGGGTCTTTAGAGAGGGGAAATTTTGGCAGCATCGAGGGGTGAGGGAAAAGTTTATAATACGGGAAACCACGGCGGGGGCGGAGTAAGATACCGCTACAGGACTGTGGGCAATACCGTTATCCGCGAAGAGGTTGCTGCAAGACCGAAAAAGAAGGCGGCAAAGGCACATAGCGTAAATGCCAGGCCCCAGGTCAAGCAGAAGCCGAGCATTCTCGATGCTCCGGTCAACAACTCCGGGATGAGGGCTCCTAAGAATCTGGGACTGGTGTTCTTTTCCTTTTTTATTCTTGGGATAGTCTGTGTCTCGTGCATCAAATATGTGGATCTAAGGAACGAATGTACAAGTCTTCAAAAGAAAATATCCCGGGACAAGATAGCCTACAACGACCTAAAACTTGCCAACGACGAGGAATATGATAGAATAATGGGAAGTGTGAATCTTGAAGACATAAAAAAGACCGCAATGGATGAGCTCGGAATGGATTATCCGAAAAAGAGCCAGGTTGTGGTCATACCGGGAAGCGGAAGCGATTACGTGCGTCAGTATAAAAAGATACCTGACAAGCTGCCCGGCGATGAGTTGGAGAAGAGTAGTGGCTCGAAATAAGCAGAAGGCTCCCAGGAAATTCAGATTGTATATGCAGGGAAAGCTGGTTGTACTCTTTATACTGGTACTACTGGCTTTTGTTGCGTTATCTGTACGTCTTATCTCGATAGCGCGGGATAACGGCGATGATTTTAAAAGGAGGGTACTGTCGCAGCAGTCTACGACGGCCATTAACATACCCTACAAGAGGGGGGACATCCTGGACCGCAAGGGAGGGAAGCTGGCCTATTCGGAGAAGGTCTACAACCTGGTGGTGGATGCCTACGACATGAATCAGGACGGGGGAGCCCATATAGAACCTACAATTAACGCAATAGCAAAAAGCTTTCCCGAGGCCGATGCCGATGAGATAAAGTCCTATGTAAATGAATATCCATCCTCAAGGTACAAGATCTTTCTGCACAATCTTTCCTATGATGAGATAAGTGTTTTCCAGAAGCTCGAAAACAGGGAGGTATCAAAGGAAGAGGAAAAGGCCAAGCGGACCATAGCGGGCGTGTTTTTTGAGGAAGCCTATACGAGAAAGTACCCCTACGGCAGCCTTGCCTGCGATATAATCGGCTTCGAGAGCGGTGCCGGAGGAGTTTTCGGACTCGAGGAATATTATAATGACGAGCTGAGCGGAGTTAACGGAAGGCAGTATGGCTATATAAATGACGATTCGATCATGGAGAGGACCATAAAGCCGGCCGAGGACGGACATACGCTTGTTACGACCATTGATTCAAATATCCAGTCCATAGTCGAGAAGCATATAAAGAAGTTTTACGATACCTATAAGGATAACCACAGACAGGGGGCTGCCGCGGACAATATAGGCGTTATCGTGATGAATCCCAATAACGGCGAGATTTACGCGATGGCAGGTTACCCCGTGTTTGACTTAAATGATCCCACGAACTTAAACGGGGTGGATCTTACACAGTATATGGTGAAGGATACGGAGGAAACGCCGGCTTCCGGTCAGGAGGGAGATCAGACGGGAGAGGTCTCGGGGAATTCTTCGTCGGACGCATCGGAAAACAGCGCCCCGCAAAATAATGCGGCAGCGGCGGAATATACGGCAGTGGGGCCGGACGGGCAGGTTTATTCCATGACCCGTCAGGAGAGGACGGATATATGCAACAGGATATGGAGAAATTTCTGCATCTCCGATTCGTTTGAGCCCGGTTCGGTTATGAAGCCCTTTACCGTTGCAAGCGCTATTGACTGCGGAGGCATTACGGGCAACGAATCCTATGACTGCGGAGGGTACCTGCAGGTTGGAAATTTCCAGATACACTGCCACAACAGGCTTGGAGACGGGACCCTTACCGTTAAGCAGGGAATAGCTAAATCCTGCAACGTGGTGCTTATGGATATAGCCTTTGCCATGGGAAAGGATGAATGGCTCAGGTACAACCGTATATTTAATTTCGGACAGAAGACGAATATTGACCTTGCAGGAGAAACGGCCGCCAGCGCCCTCACCTTTAAGGAGGACATGGGCAAGACCGATCTGGCAATAGCTTCTTTCGGCCAGGGCTTTAATACGACCATGATACAGATGGCGGCAGGCTTTTGCTCCATAATAAACGGCGGCTACTACTATCGCCCGCATTTAGTGAGCGAGATAAGGAATTCCGAAGGCGCTGTGATAAGCGAGATCAATCCGAGGATAATGAAGCAGACGATCTCCGAGAAGACCTCCGCCCAGTTAAAAGAGTATCTCGAAGCCGTGGTCATGAGCGACCCTTCCGAGTGTACGGGTTGGTCGGCGCGCCCCGCGGGCTATACTGAGGGCGGAAAGACGGGGACTGCCGAGAAGGCCAAAAGAGACGGGATAAATTACGTAATTTCGTTTATGGGCTATGTTCCGGCAGATAATCCCGAGGTGCTCTGCTATGTGGTTATAGACAGACCCAACCATCCTGCTCAGTCGGAATCTACAAGGCTGGCAACTGTGTTAAATCGTGATATAATGACCGAAGTCCTTCCTTATCTTAATATCTTTCCGACTGTGGAGCTTACTGAAGAAGAGATGGAAGAGCTCGACGCCAGCAAGAGCGAGTTTTCGGAAAATGCCCGCTCCCTTGGCGGAGAGACCGTGTCCGGGGATGAAGCGGCAGCTAATCAGGAAGAAGGGGAAGGACAGGAAAGCGCTCCCGAAGAGACAGAGGGAGGTACAGAGGGTGCAGAAAGCGGCGCAGATAGCGCGGAGGAAGAGGGTACGGGAGTCCGCTACGATCCTGAGACGGGCTATCCCCTGGATCCTGCCACCGGAGAGGTGCTCGATCCTGTTACACTGCTTCCCATAAACGGCAATACTTCAGATATTGTCCCGATCGGGGCGGGAGAGAGCGTTGCAGCAGAATGATTAGCATTTGAATTGAGGGGAACTTATGGTTATACAGTATATTATTTCAATTGTGACGGCGTTTGTGATAACGGCGGTTTCGGGGCTTTTTATCCTGCCGTTTTTAAGGCGTTTGAAGGCGAGCCAGACGGAAAGGGACGACGGGCCAGAATCCCATCTTAAAAAGACGGGAACTCCGACAATGGGCGGAATAATGTTCATACTGGGCTTTACAGTATCCGCCGGGATATTTGCGGTGAAGCACACTCTTATCATACCGATTATAATCGCCACCTTATCTTTCGGCCTTGTGGGCTTCGCGGATGACTATATTAAGGTCGTAAAGAAGCGCTCCCTCGGACTTACCCCGATACAGAAGATGGCTCTGCAGATAATAGCTGCGGCTGTACTTATCGGGTACATGGCCTTCTGCACGGAAGTGACCTTTGATATGGCGCTCCCTTTTTCGGCGCTCTTTTCACCGGACGGACAGGATATATATGTTAATTTCGGCATCTTTACGATACCGTTTTTGTTTATCGTGATATTGGGAACTGTAAACGGTTCAAACTTTACGGACGGAATAGACGGACTCTTAAGCTCTGTTTCGATAGTGATAGCGGTATTTATCGCTGCTGTCTCCTTTAAGGTCGGTTCGGGGATAACCCCGGCGGCAGGCGCTATGACAGGGGCGCTCTTCGGGTTTCTTCTATATAATTGGCATCCGGCCAGAGTGTTTATGGGAGACACCGGTTCGCTGGCTGTCGGCGGCTTCGTATCAGCCTCCCTTTTGTGCCTTAAGCTGCCGATAGTTACAGTGCTTGTGGCTTTCGTATATCTCGCCGAGGTGCTGTCTGTCATAATGCAGGTTTCGTATTTTAAGGCCACTCACGGAAAGCGTATATTCAAGATGGCGCCGATACATCACCATTTCGAGCTGTCGGGCTGGAGCGAGGTCAAGGTAGTGCGCAATTTCACCATCCTCACCTTCATACTCTGCCTGATAACCTTTTTTGTGATATGAAATTTAGCCGTTTGCCTGAGATGAGGTTTTCAGATCGGAGCAGGGGGGTTAATAACAAGATACTTGGGGGAAGCAATGGACGTTAAAGGGAAAAAAGTAATAGTCATCGGCTCTGGAAAGAGCGGAGAGGCGGCAGCAAAGCTGCTTTTAAGAAACGGGGCCGGGGTAATACTCAATGATTCGAATACAAAGCTGGATGTCGGGCAGATAAGGTCGGAATTTAAGGAAGACGACGATATTAAGATCATCCTTGGAAATCCTGATGACAGCGAGCTTAAAAATACGGCTATGGCAGTCTTGAGTCCCGGAGTTCCTACGGATATTGAGCTTGTAGGGCATATGAGGGAGCTGGGAATAGATATAATAGGAGAGATCGAGCTAGCCGCCTGCTTTGAAAAGGGAGACATTCTGGCAATAACCGGCACCAACGGCAAGACCACCACTACTACTTTGGTGGGTGAGATAATGAAAAATTTTGCCAAAACCACAGGAAGTATCGACGAGGTATATGTAGTCGGCAACATTGGAGAGCCCTATACGGATATAGCAGATCAAACGACAGAAAGGAGCGTTACCGTAGCTGAAATAAGCTCCTTCCAGTTGGAGACCACGAGGAGCTTTGCGCCGAAGGTTTCAGCGATTTTAAATATCACTCCCGATCATTTAAACCGCCACAAGACCATGGCGGAATATGTGCGGGTCAAAGAACGGATAGCCTTGAAGCAGGGAAAGGACGATACCATAGTTTTAAATTATGACGATGCCCTTACCCGGGATTTCGGAAAACGCGCAGGCTGCAGGGTAGTATATTTTACGAGGAATACCGACTATGCCATGGAAAACGAAAACGAGGAGTTTCTTCATATTAATAATGGCATGATTATGTATAAGGATACCGAGGTCATACGGACGGATGATATGCTCCTTATCGGTACCCACAATTATGAAAATGTAATGGCGGCCGTCGGCATGTGCTTAAGCTACGGAGTACCTCTCGAGGTGATCCGGGATACGGTAAGGAATTTTCACGCTGTGGAGCACAGGATAGAGTTCGTCAAAACCGTGGACGGAGTGGATTATTATAACGATTCAAAGGGAACCAACCCGGATGCGGCAATAAAAGCCGTGCAGGCCATGAAAAAGCCCACCCTTCTTATCGGCGGGGGATATGACAAGGCTTCCGCTTACGATGAATGGATAGAGAGCTTTGACGGGAAGGTTAAATGCCTTGTACTTATCGGGCAGACAGCGGATAAGATCGCGGAATGCGCGAGGAAACATGGCTTTAATGAGATCGTAATGGCGGCCGATCTGAAAGAGGCTGTCACCATCTGCCATGACCGTGCAGAGAGCGGAGACGCCGTTCTTTTGTCGCCGGCCTGTGCCAGTTGGGGGATGTTTAAAAATTATGAGGAACGGGGACACAAGTTTAAGGAGTATGTTAAAGGTTTATGAGTGACGGAGCAGGAACCGCGCGCGTCAGAAACGCTAACCCAAGACAGCTGAGACGCGAGCGAAGGAAGGCGGGAGCCGCTGCAAAACGCCAGCGCAGCTATATGGATTACGGAATTTTGTTTATAGTGATCTTTCTTAGCTGCTTCGGGCTTATAATGATTTATTCAATAACGCAGTATTCCCTGTCCATGAGCGGGCTCAATCCGAGACAGTATCTTAATAACCAGTTAAGATCCATGATCTTCGGCCTGTTTTTGATGCTTTTTATCGGCTTCGTCATGGATTACAGGCTTATCCAGAAGATCTCCACGCCGATCTTCATAGCGGCACTGTGTATGATACCTCTTGTGCTTTCTCCTCTTGGGAGAGGGCAGGTAAACGGGGCTTCCAGATGGCTTTATATCTTCGGAATGTCTGTGCAGCCCTCGGAGATCGTTAAAGGTTCGGTCATTATTTTCACGGCCGCCATGATCAATAAACGGAGGTATCTTTTGCAGTCCTTCGTCGGCGTCCTTACAGTCCTGGCGACAGTTGCGGGTATTCCCGCCGCGATGCTCTTTTTAATAACTGACAATATGAGTTCGGCCATAATCGTCTGCGGGATAGTGTTTTTCATGCTTTTTGTGGCATCGAAGAAATACTGGCATTACGTGCTTTTGGGCGGAGGAGCCGTTGGAGCGGTGGGACTTTTGGTCTATCTTGTAAGGTCCAATGTGATAGATGCGGCCTCGGATTTCAGATTTGCCCGTATTACCGCCTGGCTTGACCCCTATGCAGATTCATCGGGCGTTGGATACCAGATCCTTCAGTCGCTCTATTCCATAGGCTCCGGAGGGATTTTCGGCAAGGGTCTCGGACACAGCATACAAAAGATGGGATATATACCCGAGGCGCAAAATGATATGATTTTTTCCATAATCTGCGAGGAGCTCGGCGTATTTACCGGAATTGCGATCATTTTTATGTTCATGATCCTTATATGGCGAATGATGATAGTTGCGTCGAATGCAGTGGATCTTTACGGCTCAATGCTGGTAGTCGGGGTGATGAGCCACCTTGGACTGCAGGTTGTTATAAATGTGGCGGTGGTTACGAACGTCATACCGAATACGGGAATTCCGCTTCCGTTTATTTCGTACGGCGGAACGGCAATGTTTATGTTCCTTGCCGAAATAGGCATAGTCATAAGCGTTGCGAGGAGGATACCGGTTGAGGAGAGAGAATAAAAAAAGACTTCTGGTCGCTTTGATCGTCTTTATAGTTGTTGGTGGGCTTGTGGCGGCTTTTCTTCTGGCCGAGGACTATTTCAGGGTCGAAAATGTCGAAGTTATCGGGGCTGAACGCTACACCGAGGACGAGATAAAGGACATGGTAATGTCGGGGAGGCTTGGAGATAATTCGCTGTTCCTCAGGCTGAAATACAGCGATAAGGAGATTAAAGACATTCCCTTCGTGGAGAAGATGGATGTAAAGATAGACGATCCCAACAGTATCACCATCAATGTGTACGAAAAAGCCATAGCGGGATATGTTGAATATCTGGGTCATTATATGTACTTTGACAAGGACGGGATAATAGTCGAAAGCGCCACTGAAAAGATCGAGGGGATACCCTTTGTTACCGGGCTTAAGTTCGACCACTGCATAATGTACGAACCTCTTCCCATCGATAATAAGGATGTGTTTGCCGAGATACTGTCCCTGACCCAGCTCATGGAAAAATATGATATAAAGACCGACAGGATATATTTTGACAGAAATATGGATATAACCCTTTTCTTTGGAGATGCGAGAGTATTCATAGGTAATTTTGACAATATTGACGATAAGATGATAAGGCTTCAGTATATAATACCGAAGCTTAAGGGGATGAAGGGAGTTTTGCATATGGAAAATTATTCCCAGGATTCTCAAAGCGATTACATTACTTTCAAGACAGATGAATAGGCGCCGGAGAAGCTTATTCGTATTTCAATGGCATTCGTAACCCATTCTTGGTTATAAAGACTTGAAAATATGGTTAAAAAATTATATTATATGGAAGTGAATGTAAAGACGGGTGTTTTTGTACCCTTTTTTAGCTTAATCATTTGTTCATACAATATATTGATTTATATATAGATTTACACTTTTAGGAGGAGCGATTCGTGTTAGAGATTAAACCGAGTGAGGAAGCAGTAGTAGGCTGCCGTATTTTGGTCGTAGGCGTAGGCGGAGGCGGCAATAATACGCTCAACAGGATGATTGAGGCTGACATATTCGGAGTTGATTACCTTGCGGTCAATACAGATAAGCAGGCGCTTATGCTCAGCAAGGCGACTCATACCATACAGATAGGAGAAAAGACTACCAGAGGAAGAGGAGCAGGCTTTAAACCCGAAGTCGGAGAGGCAGCAGCCCAGGAGAGCAAGGAGGAGATCACCAATTTCCTTAAGAATTATGAAATGGTCTTCGTTACCTGCGGAATGGGCGGAGGCACCGGAACAGGAGCCGCGCCTGTAATAGCCAGGATCGCAAAGGATCTCGGGATACTTACGGTCGGAGTTGTTACAAAGCCCTTTGCCTTTGAGGGCGGAAAGAAGATGAGGTACGCCCTTGCAGGAATAGAGAGGCTAAGAGAAGGAGTGGATGCCTTCATCGTTATTCCCAATGAGAGACTCATAGAGACCGTGGATGCGGACAGAGACTTCCAGGACGCCTTCAAGGACGTGGATGAAGTGCTTTATAAGACTGTTCGAGGCATTACGGATATGATAAATACCACCTCATCCATGAACCTTGACTTTTCGGATGTACGTACGGTGCTTGAAAATGCCGGAGTCGCTCATATCGGAATGGGTCATGTAAAGGGCAAGAGAGGCAAGGTTGATTCCAAGAATACGATCACGAATGAGGATATAAATAATATAAGAAATAACGGTCAGGTTGATACGGCTGCGTTCAACACCCTCAGAGAAAAGGTTTCAAAGACCCTTGAATGGAACGCTATGGAGAGGGCTATCAACGACCCGCTCTTAGAGTCCACTATCAAGGGTGCCAAGAACTTTATTTTCTACTTTGACGGTGATGTAAGAATTCGTGCGGCTTCCGCAGCAATGGAGATCCTGCTTATTGAAAACGGGATAGACAAGGATGCCGATGACTTTACCGTTATCCCGGGTTACAATCCGAGACAGACTACAAAGCAGAATTCCGACGGCTCGGATTCCTCCGACGACTCCTACTTTTCGGAGGTCAATGTTACGGTAGTAGCTACGGGCATGCCGGAGGGAGACGAAGAGGAAGAGAACTTCATGCAGGCCGGCACACCCTTCATCCAGCCCAGGATCCCTGTTCCACCGAAGGTTCAGCCCAGTCATCAATATGCGGCGGTTACAGACAGGTACGGCAATGTTCAGCAGAATGTGGCTCCAATACGTCGGGAGAATGTCCAGCAGGTAAATAATGTGCCGCAGGCCGAGCAGGGAGTAAGACAGACCAAGCCTGTAAGAGAGGTGAGCGAAGCACCCGTGCAGCTTCCTCCTTATACACCTACGAAGCCCATAAGGAGCAATATCGAGACGAAGGCGCTGCAGATGCCGGAGTTCTTAAGACGTAAATAGAGAAATAAAGAAAGAGAGAAAGATTTATGAAATGCCCTTTTTGCGGACATGACAATACAAGAGTTATAGACAGCAGACCTGCTGACGACGGAAGTTCCATCAGACGCCGGAGAGTCTGCGATGAATGCAGCAAGCGTTTTACAACCTATGAGAAGGTCGAGACTATTCCGCTAATAGTAATCAAGAAGGATAATAACAGGGAGACCTACGACAGAGCCAAGATCGAACAGGGTGTATTGAGAGCTTGCCACAAAAGACCGATTTCGGCTTCTCAGATAAGCCATCTGGTTGATGAGATCGAAACAGAGATCGTCAATATGGAGGAAAAGGAGATACCGAGCTCGGTTGTCGGCGAAAAGGTTATGGAAAAACTTAAGAATCTTGACTCCGTTGCATATGTAAGGTTTGCATCAGTCTACAGGGAGTTCAAGGATATTAATTCCTTCATGGAAGAACTGAAGAAAGTATTACAGTAGGGTCAAAGGGGGCTGTTGCGGCAGCTCCTTCGTGTTTTTATGAAGAACAATAATATTAAGAGCTCAAAGGGCATCTGGACGATGCTTTTTGCGCTTACTGCTTTGATCTGGGGTGTGGCCTTTGTCGTGGTTAAGGATTCCATTCAGTCGGTGACACCCCTGTATATGTTGGCTATGCGTTTTTTTATCGCAGCTGCAGCCTGCGTACCTCTTTGCATACAGTTTAAGTGTTCGATCGACAAAAATACCGTAATAAAGGGAATTATACTCGGAGTCGCCCTTTTTACCGCATATGCCCTTCAAACCTACGGGATAAATTATACAACTGCCGGGAAAAACGCCTTTATCACCGCTTTTTATATGGTGCTGGTTCCCTTTTTTAACCTGCTCTTCTTCGGGAAGAGGGTCAATCGGATGCAGATATTTGCGGCCTTCATGGCGCTTGCAGGAGTGGGACTTCTGACACTGGGAGGCGACACCGGGATAAATATAGGTGATGCGCTGACCTTTCTTTGTGCGATCGTCTTTGCACTGCAGATCATCCTTACCGGAAGGTTTTGCCGGGATGTGGATGCGTTTATGCTAAATACGGTGCAGCTTGTTACGGTGACGGTCCTTTCCCTGATCGCGGCGCCCATATTTGAAGGCCCTCCTGCGGGTGCAGTGGTGCTGTCGGGCAGGCTTATAGCTTCCATGTTATATCTCGGGCTCTTAAGCACCATGTTTGCGGAATGTGTGCAGACTATCGGTCTTAAATATGTAAGTCCCCTGCTTGCAACGATCCTTATGAGCCTCGAATCGGTTTTCGGGGTCCTTGCATCGGTGGTGCTTTTAGGGGAGCGTCTGACCGGGAAAATGGTGACGGGCTGTGTTTTGATGTTTGCTGCGATAATAATCATAGAATTGCAGGAAGGATAAAACATGTTTGAGATTTTTTATCCGGATCGGATTGCAAGATCCACTTACCATATAGATTTTAAAAAAATTGCCGAAGAGGGGATAAAGGGACTTATCTTCGATATAGACAACACCCTTGTAGGGCACGGGGCTCCCGCCGACGAGAGGGCAGTCAGGCTTTTTAAGGAAATTCATTCCCTGGGGATAAAAACGGTGCTGCTTTCAAATAACAGGGAAGAGAGGGTAAAGTCCTTTGCAAAACAGGTGGACTCCGGCTACATTTTTAAAGCAAACAAGCCTTCAGTTAAAGGCTATATAAGGGCTATGGAGCTAATGGGAACTGACAGGGAGAACACCCTGTTCATAGGAGATCAGCTTTTTACCGACGTTTGGGGAGCTAAGAGGAGCGGCATAAAGACTGTCCTTGTGGGACAGCTATATAAAAAGGAAGAGATACAGATAGTTTTAAAGCGGATATTGGAAAAACCGATACTTAAGCTTTATCGCAGGAGCAGATTTTATAAGGAGTTGGACAATGGCAGTTAATATCGACGGCAGAACTAAAGTATGGGGACTTATAGGCGATCCGGTGGAGCATACCTTATCTCCCCTTATCCAAAACACTTTTGCGGAGATCACGGGCATAAACGCGGCCTATGTTCCCCTTGGGGTGCATGAAGGCCTTGAGGAGGCTGTAAAAGGAGCGCATGCCTTCGGCTTTGCCGGAATGAACGTGACCGTTCCCTATAAGATGAAAATAATGAGCCTTTTAAGCGAGACAGACGAGGCGGCTTTAAATGTGGGTGCGGTCAATACATTAAAATATACTCCGGAGGGCTACAAGGGCTATAATACCGACGTGACCGGGTTTGTACGGGAGCTTGAAAAATATGAGGTTCCGGTAACCGGACAGGATGTAATCGTTATCGGAGCGGGAGGAGCTTCGAGGGCAGTCTGCGAAGGGCTTAGGCAGCTATTTGCCGACCATATCTACCTTTTAAACCGCAGCCTCGACAAGGCCAGGGAGGCCTACGGAGAGGATACAGACATAACTCTTTTAGGGCTGGATGAGTTTAACAGGATACCGGAGGGGAAATATACCTGTATACAATGTACTTCGGTAGGCTTGCCCGGAAATGAGAAAAAGGCGGCTATCGAAGACGAGGATTTTTACTCACTCATTGAGACGGGAGTCGATCTTATCTATAATCCTGCCGAGACTGCCTTTATGAAAAAGGTAAAAGAGCACGGGGGGAAGGCGTATAACGGACTTTGCATGCTGGTTTATCAGGCAGTGGCGGCGTTTGAGCTGGTGTACGACACAAAGCTTCCCGGAGAGGCCGTGGACAGGGTTTTCGAGATCTTAAAGGAAAAATTTAAATGAGCAAGCTTATATTGGAAGGTTTTATGGGCTGCGGCAAGACCACCTACGGCAAGGCTCTGGCTGACAAGCTGGGTATCTTTTTTATGGATACCGACAAGAGCATAGAGCAGATGGCCGGGATGAGCGTAAGCAGTATTTTTGCCCGGAGGGGAGAAGCGGATTTCAGAGATATGGAGAGCGCGCTTTTAACGCGCATAGCCGAGCAGCCGAGAAAATATCCGAGGGATATGATACTTTCCATTGGCGGAGGGATGCCGGTCAAGCTTGAGAACAGGATCAATTTGAAGATGATAGGCAAAGTGGTTTACCTAAGGGCCACAGAGGCCCTGCTGGTAAGCCGCCTGCAGGGGGACAATGCAGACAGGCCCATGATAGCGGGGGACGACCCGGCCGAAAAGATACATAGGCTTTTAAAAGAGAGGGAGGCGATCTATCTGGACGCCGCAAACGTCATTATCGATATAGACGGCAAGAGTGATGAGCAGATAGTTAAGGAGCTGGGAAGGTATATTATAGTCTGAACGGTTTAAAGGCATGGCAGGCGGAGCGCCTTTTAAGGTGCATAAAGGCAGGTTATTGTATTAAAGGGAGAGTATAATGAAAATTCTTGTAATAAACGGGCCAAATCTTAATTTCCTAGGGATAAGGGATACGGGGGTTTACGGGACGGTAAACTATGAAGGCCTTGTTAAAATGATAGAGGAGCATGCGAAAAGCCGTGGGGTCGAAGTTGAGTGCTTCCAGTCAAATCATGAGGGGGCAATTATCGACAGGCTGCAGGAGGCTTACCGTGACGAAACGGCAGGGATAGTGATAAATCCGGGAGCCTATGCGCATTACAGCATAGCCATAAGGGATGCCCTCGATTCTTACCACACCATACCTAAAATAGAGGTGCATATTTCCGATATTAAAGCCCGGGAGGAGTTCCGCCATACTTCGGTTACAGAGCCGGTCTGTGACGGCTCGGTCGTGGGGCACGGTCTGGAAGGGTATCTTGAAGCCATGGATATGATAATTGAAGGTATAGAGAAGTCCTGAGTTTAAGTGTGACTGCGCGATTACGTGTGTTCGCTCGTGTGCGCTGAAATAAATACTTGAAAATGATTGAGCTGTAGTGTAGACTATATGGGTGTTCATTACTTTTTTAGGTACTTTTAGGAGGAAGATATTATATGGTTTCAGCCGGTGATTTTAGAAACGGTCTTACCGTTGAGATTGACGGTACGGTTTATCAGATTATTGAATTTCAGCATGTTAAGCCCGGAAAGGGTGCAGCCTTTGTTCGTACAAAGCTGAAGGACATAATCAATTCGGGCGTTGTTGAAAAGACTTTCCGCCCTACAGAAAAATTCCCGTCGGCTCATATTGAGAGAAAGGATATGCAGTATCTTTATAATGACGGGGATATTTATAATTTCATGGATCCCGAATCTTACGAGCAGATCGGTCTCGGAAAGGATGTTATCGGGGATGCGATGAAGTTCGTAAAGGAGAATGACTCCTGTAAGGTATGCTCCTACAACGGTTCGGTATTTTCAGTAGAGCCTCCTCTTTTTGTGGAGCTTGAGATCACAGAGACAGAGCCCGGATTTAAGGGAGATACGGCTCAGGGTGCAACAAAGCCCGCTACGGTTGAGACCGGCGCTATGGTACAGGTTCCTCTCTTCGTAAATCAGGGGGACAAGATCAAGATCGATACCCGTACGGGAGAGTATCTGTCCAGGGTATAATATTCTTATCATGTATTTAACCGGTCAGCGTATTGCGGCGTCAGTGCTGCAGGCTGACCGGTGAATCTTAAATTTCTTTTTATTTTTTCTATTTTAATCTATTTTAATTTTTCATTTTTATTTCTCTGTATTTTCTATTGTTTAAAATTGAATAAGCGAGGTAAGATATATGATCGATACGTATTTGATGCCTAAAAACAATGAGACCGAAGAAGCGGGCTTCGATATTTCACGTTATACAGATTATGACTTTGTGCGTTCAAGGCTGATCTATAAGCTTATTAATTACCGCAGCAACAGGGACAAGCTTAAATCGCAGCCCCACAGAAGGTTTCTAAATCTGGCTATAAGCTATTGCTGCGCCTTTAAAACACCCATAGGAGAAAATGCAAATATAACGGTTACCTGCGATCATCTTAAGTATTGGAACGTAACGGAAGAGGAACTGTACAGGGTGGCTTCGAAAAATACTCCTGAGAGGCTGGGAGGAAGGATAGAGCCCCTTGCTTCTGCCTTAAAAAGAATGGCGGCAACAGGGCCGGCAGATGAGTTTGACGAGCAGGAGATGTATATATGTACCAATATGGAATTTTTTTACGGTTCTTCGACTATATTATATGAAGGTTTTTTGAAAAAATTCGCTTCCGGCCTCGGCTGCTCCCTGATAATCCTGCCTTCGTCTGTACATGAGGCAATATTGCTGCCGGACAGGGGGGAAAGCGACTATAAGGGGCTGGAGGAGCTGGTCGCATATGTCAATAAAACAGAGGTTTCGCCTCAGGAGTATTTGTCGGATAACATTTATATATACGATATTGAGGAGGATTTGATCAAAATGAACATATAAATTAAAATTACATTAAAATTTTATTACGTAACAATTTTGTAATATTTAATTGTCAAAGGCGTGTATTTGTGATATTATACCTTGGTGTTGGTTAGAGAGGCAGTGTGTCGTTTGCTGCGATCATGCCGATGCGTCTGTAGCTCAGCTGGATAGAGCTCAGGCCTCCGACGCCTGGTGTCAAGGGTTCGAATCCCTTCAGACGCGCTTTTCGTACTTTAGGAGCAGTCACTGGATTATCTTGGCAGATGAGTGACAGATCCTTGGATAATCGATAATCTATAAGTTATAAGTAAACAGGAGACATATTACAATATGAGAGACGAATACGGTGGCGATTTCAGAGATTTTTTAAGTGAACACTATCAGTATTTTGCAGTCGGTGTGCTGTTTGTAATCCTTATAGTAGTTTTGGTCATCTTTAATTTCACTAGGGACGGCGGGAGCAGCAAGGCCAAAGCCGATGACGATACCGAGGTTTCGAGCGATGAAACAGAGGTTGTTGAAGGGAGCGACGAGATCCCCGTTCCGGACGATGCTCTCGAGCAGAATATGCACGAAGAGGTCAATGAGTTCTTCACCAGGTATTACACAGCCATGGCTGACGGGGACATCGACCAGGTGGCTTCCATGTGGAGCAATCTCGATGACGAGAACAGGATAAGGTTCGAGACCAAGGCTTCATTTACGGAAAGCTATAACAATATGAGCTGCTATACAAAGCCCGGGCCGGTGGAATCTTCATATATCGTATTTGTATACTATGAGATCAAGTTCAACAATATAGATACGACAGCCCCCGGTCTTTCGACCTTCTATGTCTGCACCAACGGAGACGGTGAGCTCTATATTCAGGATATGAGCACGATCCCCGACAATCAGAAGGAGTATATTACGGCCATTGCAAACCAGGACGATGTTCAGGAGCTGCTCGAAGAGGTCGATACTCTGTACACTACCAATATCAGCTCGGATCCTACTCTGGACGCTTTCATGAAGTCCCTGCAGATACGTACGGATGATGCGGTAGCGCAGGCCAAGAATAATCCTCAGGGCGGTTCTTCTTCGGGAGAAGGAGCTGAAGGCGCAGAGGGCGGAAGCGCGCCCGCTGATGGAGTCGGTGAGGTCAGAGTTACCACAACCGATACCGTAAATGTACGTGCATCGGCCGATCAGGGCTCAGAGAAGCTCGGAACGGCCGCAAAGGGAGATACATTTGTGCGTATTTCCGAAGAAGGAGAGTGGAGTAAGGTTAAGTATAAGGACGGAGAGGCTTATATCAAGTCTGAGTTCCTTACCACTGCAAATACAGATACGGCGGCTGACGGAGGCAATACCGGCAATACTGAGGCTGCACCTGCTGGAGACGGCGGTGGCGGCGGAACGATAACCGTTAACGATACCGGAGTCAACGTCCGTTCCGGTGCGGGCACCGATACCGACACTATAGGTAAGGCGGAGAACGGCAAGCAGTATGAGCTTCTCGGCGAGGAGAACGGCTGGTATAAGATCAACTTCAACGGATCAACAGGATATATCCGCAACGACTTTGCGACTAAAAATTAAAATTGACAGATGAATTTTTGAGTATTATTATATCGAACAGACAAAGACGTCAGACAAGAGGGCGATGTTAACGCCCTTTTGTTTGATGTTTTTTATTTTATTAAAATATTCAATCAAACAGGAGGAAGAAGAATATGTCTTATGTTGATGAGGTCTATGAACTTGTAGTCGAGAAAAATCCTGCACAGCCCGAGTTCCACCAGGCTGTCAAGGAAGTGCTTGAGTCCTTAAGGGTCGTTATCGAGGCCAACGAGGAGGAGTACAGGAAGGAAGCTCTGCTGGAGAGACTTACTACTCCTGAGAGGGTTATCTTATTCCGTGTTCCCTGGGTTGATGATAAGGGTCAGGTTCAGGTAAACAACGGCTTCAGAGTACAGTTTAATTCAGCTATCGGACCCTATAAGGGAGGACTTCGTTTCCACCCTTCGGTTAATCTGGGTATAATCAAGTTCCTGGGCTTCGAACAGATATTTAAAAATTCACTTACAAGCCTTCCCATCGGCGGCGGCAAGGGCGGTTCCGATTTTGATCCCAAGGGTAAGTCGGACAGAGAGGTTATGGCTTTCTGCCAGAGCTTTATGACAGAGCTCTATCGCCATATCGGAGCAGATACCGATGTTCCTGCCGGAGACATCGGAGTCGGCGGACGTGAGATCGGATATATGTACGGACAGTACAAGAGGATAAAGAATGTTTATGAGGGAGTTCTTACAGGAAAGGGACTTACCTACGGCGGATCTCTTGCGCGTACAGAGGCTACGGGCTATGGTCTGCTCTACCTTACGAGAGAGATGTTAAAGAGCAACGGCATCGATATAGCAGGTAAGACCATCGCTATCTCCGGTGCAGGAAACGTTGCTATCTATGCCGCTCAGAAGGCTATACAGATGGGGGCAAAGGTTGTTACCTGCTCCGATTCGACGGGCTGGATCTATGATCCCGAAGGAATTGACGTGGATCTCCTTAAGGAGGTTAAAGAGGTTAAGAGGGCGCGTCTTACTGAGTACGCCGCTGCCAGAAAGAGTGCCGAGTACCACGAGAAGAAGAACGGCGAGCACGGAGTATGGACGGTTAAGTGCGATATAGCCCTTCCCTGCGCGACTCAGAACGAGCTCGACCTCGAAGATGCCAAAGCCCTGGTTGCAAACGGTGTTACCGCTGTCTGTGAGGGAGCTAATATGCCTACTACCCTGGATGCGACAAAATATCTGCAGGACAACAAGATACTCTTTGTATGCGGCAAGGCTTCGAATGCAGGCGGTGTTGCTACCTCCGCACTTGAGATGAGCCAGAACTCCGAGAGACTTTCCTGGACCTTCGAGGAGGTTGACAAGAAGCTCGAGCAGATCATGATAAATATCTTCCACAATATCGACGACGCCGCAAAGAAGTACGGCAAAGAGGGAGATTACGTTACGGGAGCAAATATAGCGGGCTTCCTTAAGGTCGCCGAGGCTATGAAGGCACAGGGTATAGTTTAAAAGTTGCCTGCCTAAATTATAGTAAGCGAAATAAATAATTTCGCTTACTATAAACGCTCCGCGAGGATGCGCACGGATTTATTTATAGAAGTGTCGGGAGTTAAGACAGAGTCTTTTCCCGGCACTTTTTAGGAGAAAAAACGAGAAAACATAACATATCAGGGGGATATTTTGAGCAGCAGGACCAAAGGTATAATATATATAATCGGAGCGGCATTCTGTTTTGCGCTGATGAATCTTTTCGTCAGGATGAGCGCTGAAGTACCGGTTTTCGAGCAGTGCTTTTTCAGAAATATTGTCGGTCTTTTGATCGCAGGGGCTATGGTGCTTAGAGACGGCTCCGGCTTTGCCTGTCCGCGCGGAGCCCGGCTCGGGGTTCTGCTGCGCTCTATCTTCGGGACTATTGGCATAGCCGCAAATTACTACGCCATTGACCATATGGATATTTCCGATGCATCTATGCTAAATAAGCTCTCGCCCTTTTTTGCCACGGTCTTTTCCGTATGGGTACTGCATGAAGCGGCCAGGCTCAAGGACTGGGTCATTTTGCTGGTGGCCTTCCTTGGGGCGCTTTTGGTTATAAAGCCCGGCGGAGGAATGGCTAGCCTTCCGGCCTTCATCGGTTTTATCGGCGGTGCGGCGGCGGGACTGGCCTATACCTTTGTGCGCTCTGTCTCCGGGAAGGTCAAAAAATGGCTCATTATCTTTTACTTTTCGGCCTTTTCCTGCCTGGCTTTCTTACCCTTAATGATAGCGACATATAAGCCCTTAAGCCTGTACCAGCTTCTAAGCCTTATAGGAGTAGGAGTTTCCGCCTCGGGAGGGCAGATCTGCATAACAAGCGCCTATACCTATGCACCGGCGAGGGATATTTCTGTTTTTGACTATTCGCAGGTGATTTTTGCGGCTATTCTGGGCTTTGTATTCTTGGGGCAGATTCCCGACTACTTAAGCGTGGCCGGATATGCTATAATTATAGGCGCTGCTGTATGGAAGTGGTACACGGGAATTAAGGATAAGCAGCAGAACGCTTTCTTAGGGAAAAGGGATGGGTAAAAAGCTTTTTAACGCAGTAAAAAACAATCATTTTTTATTATATTCTTTTTGGTTCGCCGTTCTGGCTTTTGTGTTATACGGCGTCAGCTTTGCCTTGGCGGGAGGCGCTACCCTCGTCAACAGTGTTGATGTGGAAAATCAGTATATCCTGGCGCTTATCTACTATTCAGAGCATTTAAAGACCATAGCCTCGCATCTTATACACGACCACATTCTTTCTATACCCGAATGGGAATTTGCCGTCGGAGAAGGAGCGGATATAGTCGGGACCTTTTCCTACTATTCCCTTGGAAGCCCGCTGGCATTATTATCCGTATTTTTCAAGGCTTCAAATATGTATATATGCTACGGCTTTATAGTTATTGCCAGGCTTTATTTTGCTGGCATGGCGTTCATGCTCCTTTGCAGGGAAAAGATAGAGAATATGACGGCTTTGCAGGCGGTTACAGGAGCCTTGCTGTACGCCTTTAGCGGCTGGGGCATAGAAAATTCGCTGATATGGTATAACTTTTTGATTCCGTCGCTATATCTGCCGCTCATGCTCTTCGGCATAGAGAGGATATTCAATAATAAAAGCTCCGTATGGCTCATTGTGTCCTCGATGCTGCTTGCGGTCAGCAACCTGTATTTTTTCTATATGTGCGGGCTGATCGCTGCGGGTCACGTTGTTTTGCGGCTTTTCTTCATGTATAAAAAGGATGTACGGCGGATTTTAAGGCAGGGGCTTAAGATACTATGCTCGGTGCTGCTGGGCCTTCTAATGTCAATGGTAACCTTTCTTCCGACCCTGGCCGCCTATCTTAATAATCCCAGGGTGGGAGAAAAGCAGGTCTTTCCCGCAATTCAGGATCTGGCTTTTTTTACGGGCTTTCCGGGCAGGCTCTTACGCTCCGACGCGGGCTACGGGGTTGTCTGCATAACCCTATTGGCTGCGGTGGTGCTCTTTAAGAAGAAGGGAGAGCATTTTCTTCTTAAGGCATATGTTGTGCTGGCCTTTGTCATGCTGAGCTTTCCGGTGTTCGGAAGCATAATGAACGGTTTTTCCTATGCGGCCGATCGGTGGACCTTTGCCCTACCGCTGCTCTTTGCCTATATCCTGACAGTAGTATGGAAGGATATGACGGGCAGATTTTCATATTTCAGCAAGACGGTGTTTATCACTCTTTTATTATGCTTCGGGCTTATGGTGCTGTTTCATGAGTCAAGGGAGCTTACGGCCTTTTTCTCGCTCGGGCTCGCCCTGTGTGTCGTCTATATATTATCTTCAGGTGTTTTCCCGGACAGATACAATGAATATGTGATCTTTGCCTGCGGAATTTTATGTATCGTCCTATGCTTCAGATACAGCGTTTCCCCGGATGAGCGGGACGCCATAGACAGTATGCTGAAAGCCGAAAACTATTATTATGCCCTGAATGATAATGAGAGTAAGGCTGTGGCAGTGGTGGCTGAGGCGGACAGGAATGCGGGAAGCGGCGGTTTTTTCAGATACTCGGGAGATAATCTTAAAGAAAATTCCGGTCTTTTGCGGCGGCTGTCCTCCACTACGTTTTACTGGTCAAATGTTTCCCCCTACAGTTGGGCTTTCAGGAACAATATAGCCAATTTTACCAGAAGGACTTATGACTATAAAAATTATGACGAACGTACCGTAGCCAACGCGATCTCCTCGGTAAAGTATTATCTGAGTAATAAGGAGAGGGTACCCTACGGCTTTTCGCTTGCGGGAACGGTGAACGTAAAGGAAGAGGAGGAGCTTAAGAAACTCGAGGAACTTAAAGCAGAGCTTTGGACGAGGGAATTGAGCTCAAAACAGGCAAATCCGGTAAAGAACGTCGTTGAAAAAAATTACGATGTTTACAGGAATGATTACAGCCTGCCGCTTGGATTTACCTATGACAGCTTCGTTCCCCATGAGGATTATATGCTTTTCGATGCCCCCGAGAGGGAATGGACTATGCTTGACAGTGTGGTACTAAGTGACTATGAAAACAATGCCCATGCCATGAAAAAGGGTGGAAAAGCCGGGGAGAAGCTTAAGTCGGAAATAAAGAATATGGGTGAAGAGGTCCTTGTAAACGGTAATGAGTATCTTGCCACCGAACAGGGGAGCTTCGATGTGGAATTCGAAGGCAGGAAAAACAGCGAGGTCTACCTGTATGTAAAGGGCCTTCAATTTGAGGCAATAGACGATTACGAGCGGTATTTCGGCCTCGACTCGAAAAATGATCCCTTCCGCGTCTATAACAGGACGAATTTTAAGCTGCTTAAGAATATAGATAAGCTGGGGATAATAAGGGAGCATTTCATGAATTCGAAGGCTGACAGGGAAACTGCCTCGCTTAAGATAACCGGGGAAGATGGGACAGAGAGGACGCTGATCTATTATATGCCAAGCTCCAGAATGTACAGCGGCTGCCATGACTTTGTGATAAATCTGGGCTATAGCGAGGAGGCTATGAATTCGGTCCATGTTGCATTCGGGGATAAGGGAAAGTACACTATTGATGAGATATGCGTTTATTCGTATTCAATGGATGAGTACCCTCAAAAAATCGCTGCCCTGAAAGAGGATGTCCTTGAAAATGAGAATATCGGCGAGGACACCGTTACCGGGACAATAAGTCTTGACAGGCCCAAATTTCTTTACCTTTCCGTGCCTTTTGCAGAGGGCTGGAGGGCTTATGATAACGGTCAGGAGGTCAGGCTCTACCGGGCCAATGATATGTATATGGCAATGGAGCTTTCCGAGGGAGAGCATGAGATCAGGCTTTTGTATAAAACACCGTTTTTACGGGAAGGAGCGCTCTTATCCTTCATGGGTCTGCTGATCTTTGCCGCATACCTCATAGCGCTTCGCCGGAAAAATATTATGAACACGAGGTAGGAAAATGAGAATTGCCGGATTGGATATTGGAACTACGGGATGCAAGCTCACTGTCTTTGATGAAGAGGGACGGGAGCTGGATAAGTCCTACAGAGATTATCCCGTAAAAAGGAATGTTTCGGGGCATGAGATCGATGTGACGGCCCTCATGGAGGGGGTTTACGCCGTGATAGGCGAAATGGCCGGAAAATACCCCGACATCGGCGGTATTGGGGTCACAAGCTTCGGAGAAACCTTTGTTATGACCGATGAAAAGGGCACTCCGCTGGCTCCCGCAATGCTCTATACGGATCCCAGGGGCAGGGAAGAATGCGCTGAGCTCGTGGAGAGAAAGGGACTTGAAAAAATAGCCCGCATTACGGGGGTGACTGCCCATGAGATGTACGGCTTACCTAAGATCCTTTGGAGAAAAAAGCATGATCCTGAGGTCTATGGGAAGACAAAGCACATTTTCCAAATGGAGGATTATGTGGTCTTTTCTTTGACCGGAAATGCACAGATCGATTATTCACTGGCTACAAGAAGCCTGGCCTTTGATATTAACGCCCTTTCCTGGAGCGATGAGATGCTGGATGCGGCGGGAGTGGACAAGGCTCTGTTTTCAAAACCCGTGCCTTCAGGTACGGACGCCGGAGTGATCAGCGCTTATGTTGCGAAAAAGACAGGGCTTTCTGTTAATACACATATCGTTTCCATCAGCCAGGACCAGGTTGCCGCCTGCGTGGGAGCCGGAGCCTTTGAGGGCAGGACGGCCGTTGACGGGGCGGGTACCGTACAGTGTCTGACTCCAGTATTTGACGGGATGCCCGATGTCGCAAAGATGATGCCCGGCAAGTATGTTATCGTGCCCCACGTTATACCGGGCAAATATGTGACATACGCTTTTTCCTATACAGGCGGAGCCCTTATGCAGTGGTGTACCTCTAATCTTGCGAAGAAGGAGAAGGAGCTGGGAGCTTCGGAGCATGTTTCCGTAAACGAGTATCTTGAGCGCGAATATGCCGCAAACAGGGAAAAGCTGGGGCTGGATCCCGATGGCCCGTCCGGAATGCTGACCCTTCCCCATTTTGCGGGTGCCGCGACCCCGTATATGGACACGGGCTCCAAGGGGGCGATCTTAGGGCTTACTACCGACAGCAGGGTCAGTGATATATATCGCTCCTGCATGGAGGGGGTTACGTATGAGATGTACCTTAATTATAAGAACGTGGTAAAGGCCGGAGCGAAGCCTGAAATGATCCATGCAACCGGCGGAGGAGCTCATTCGGCGGTATGGATGCAGATGAAGGCCGATATGCTGGGGCTTCCGGTGACGGCCTTAAGTACCGTTGACGCCGGCACGGTCGGCTCGGCGATGCTTACCGGAGTGGCTATAGGGGTGTTTAAGAGCCTGGATGAGGCTGCCTCGAAAATGGTTGAAAGAAAGAGAACATACGAACCCAGAAGCGATTATCACAGCAAATATCTCGAGGCGTATGAAAAATATGAGAAGCTTTACGACGCTGTAAGGGGGTTGATGTGAAAAGCTTACGATAGCGGAGATTGGACCCACTGGATTTAGTTTAGATTCAGCTTACGAGAGCGGAAGATGGGGTGAGACGGAATAAGAAGGGGCTGTCGCAATAGCAAAAATGCACAAAATTTTCGTGCTCGTGTCATGAC
>CAMNBW010000001.1 GCA_946533525.1 uncultured Lachnospiraceae bacterium | reverse complement strand
CTACAATAATGTTGTTGGCCTGCCTATAGGGCATGTGTTCAGAGAACTTAAAAAACTAAGAAAGGTTTAAGGAGGAAAAGTTATGAAGAAGTTATTGGCTGTATGTATGTGTGTGATGCTGACGGCGGGGATGCTGACAGGCTGCGGCAGTAAGAGCTCCGTTGCCGGGAAGGATACCCTGATAGTGGGAACGAATGCGGAATTCCCGCCCTTTGAGTATGTAAACGACAGCGGCGATCCCGACGGCTTTGATATAGCCCTTATCAAGGCAGTTGGAGAAAAGATGGGAAAAAGTGTGGAGATCCAGAACATGGAGTTTGACTCTCTGGTTTCTTCCATAGGCAGCAAGATCGATATGGCTATAGCCGGCATGACGGTAACAGAAGAGAGGGAAAAAACCGTAGATTTTTCGGATTCTTACTACACGGCAGTGCAGTATGTAATACTGCCTGTGGCTTCTGAGATAAATTCTTACGACAGTCTCCAGAACTGCAGGATAGGCGTCCAGATGGGAACCACGGGTGACTTCATCGCATCTGAGGTTGCGGGGAGCACGGTGTCCCGATACAATAAGGGAGTTGATGCCGTAAACGATCTTTTAAACGACAGGCTTGACTGCGTAATAATCGATAAGAACCCGGCGGAGACCTTCGTCTCCATACACAGCGAGGAGCTCAAGGCCCTGGACGGAGCGCAGTTCGGCTTTGAGGAGGAGGCTTACGCCATAGCGATGCCAAACGGCGATACACAGCTTGTCAGCGCGGTTAATTCTGCACTTGAAGAGCTTCGTAAGGATGGAACCTACGATGAACTGGTTAAAAAATATATAGGGGAAGAGTAACTTGTGGGATAAGTTTACCGCGGCTTTTATTACCGAAGACCGCTGGAAGCTTTATCTCCAGGGGTTGGGGGTCACGATAGAGGTCGCGTTTTTTGCAGCGATAATAGGACTCATTCTCGGAACGATACTTGCTCTGATGAAGCTCAGCAAGCGCGAAGACGGGAAAAGAAGCATACTTAATCTGATAGCCACCATATATGTGGACATCATAAGAGGCACGCCCAGCGTGCTGCAGCTATTGATAATGTGGTTTATAGTGCTGGCCAGCTTTAACAGCGGAGTGGTCGTGGCGGCTATCTCCTTTGGTCTGAATTCCGGGGCCTATGTTTCGGAAATAGTAAGGGCAGGCATTCTTGCGGTTGACAGCGGGCAGATGGAGGCCGGAAGGTCTCTGGGGATGTCCAAGGCCATGACCATGAGGTACGTGGTCCTGCCCCAGGCCATGAAAAATATAATCCCTCCGATTGGCAATGAGTTTATAACCCTGCTTAAGGAGACGGCCATAGTGGGTTATGTTTCTCTTACTGACCTGACAAGGGCGGCAAACCAGATAGCCTCGAGGACCTATGAGGCGTTTATGCCCCTTATCGGAGCGGCGGTACTGTATTTTGTTGTTATTAAGATATTGACGCTTGTGCTTGCGAGGGTTGAGCAGGCCTTCCGGGCAAGCGATGTAAGGTGATCATTTTGGAAAATATGCAGGAAGAAAGCAGGACCCCGGAGCAGGCGGAAGAGAGCATGGCTTCGGGGCAGACAGAAGAAAGCGCAGTTGAAAGCACAGCTTTAACCCGGCCGGAGGAAGACGGGGCTGTAGAGCCGGAAGAGAACCGGGCTATGGAGGGGGACGAAGGCAGTCAGGAGAGCGCAAAGAACGTTACCCCTACCTTCAGCTATTTTATAAGGATACTTTGCGGGGGATATCTCGTATATTTAAGCTACGGACTCTTTACCGGCGAGGGAGCGGATAAGCCCATTATACTTGCGGCAGCGGGACTGTTTGCACTGGTGGGTATTTTCCTTGTGGTCATATCTGTAATGGGACTGTTAAAAAAGAAGGATTAGGATGATTTTCAATTCCGTCGCTTACGCCATATTTTTCCCGATAGTCTCCATCGTCTATCTGTGCCTCGGTACCGGGGCGGGAAACCTATGGCTCCTGTTATCAAGCTATTTTTTCTATATGAGCGCCGATGTCCGCTATGGCGGGATACTGTTCGGCGCTTCTTTAGTGAGCTATATTTCGACTAATATTCTTGAAAAAACGGACAAGAATGCACTGTCGAGAAAAATAACAGTAGTTACGGCTGTTTCCCTTGAGCTCATCCTGCTCTTTTTCTTTAAGTACTTCGGCTTCTTTAACGAGATGACCGGAAATTATTTTGAGGTCAGCTTCCTGCTGCCGGTTGGAATTTCCTTTTATGTATTTCAGGCAGTCGGATATATAATAGACGTATACAGGGGAGATATAGGGGCCGAAAAGAATTTCGTCCGGGCAATGCTCTTTACAGCCTTTTTCCCAGGGCTCTTAAGCGGACCCATCTCCAGGGCAGGGGAGCTTCTCCCTCAGTTTAAGGTCAGGCATAAATTCGATTACGCCAATGTCCGGGAAGGGCTTTTAAGGATGGGCTGGGGCCTCTTTTTGAAGCTGGTCATTGCTTCTAGGCTTTCCATAGTAGCCAACCTGGTATACGACAACCATACCGAAGCCAATCCGCTGCAGCTAATCCTTGGAACCTTTGCCTACGCCCTCCAGATCTATTGTGATTTTGCCAGCTATTCGGAGCTTGCGATCGGTTCCGCGCAGTGCATGGGCTTTAAGCTCAGGGAAAATTTTTTCCAGCCCTTTTTTGCTGCCTCCAGCGCAGAGCTTTGGAGAAGGTGGCATATGTCCCTTATGAGCTGGTTTAAGGATTATCTCTACATTCCCCTGGGCGGGAGCCGCAAAGGAAAAATAAGGAAATATGTTAATATACTGATAGTGTTTACCCTGTCGGGCCTGTGGCACGGAGCTGCCTGGACCTACGTTTTATGGGGCTTTTTGTCGGGACTGTTCCAGGTTATGGGCGAGGTCCTGAAAAAATACAGGGAGCGGGTCATGGAGCTTGTCCCCTTTAAGGGAGGGCTGGCGGGCCTTCTGCACCACGGAATACAGGTTTTCCTTACGGTGCTCTTCTTTAATATAACCCTGGTCTTTTTCAGGGCGAAGAGCATTTCGCAGGCGGCGGATATTTTAAAGACAGTGTTTACGGGCTTTAGCCTCGGGGACTTTGCTAAGACAAATCTGTTTGAAATGGGTCTGGGATATATCAATCTCGGGATACTGTTATTCTCGTTACTGATCCTGTTTGCAGTGGATTTTATGAGAGAGCGGGGGCGGGAGCCTCAAAAGCTGCTGACAGGGCTGAACCCTGCGCTTCGCTGGGGGGCATATTACGGGATGATACTTATGATACTTTTAAGTACCAATATAGGTGCCCAGAGATTTATATATTTCCAGTTTTAGAGTTTATAGATGAGTGATAAGATCAGACTGGTCAGAAATTTAATATTGCTGGGCCTTCCGCTGCTGTTTATGATGCTCTTTCTCGCCTTAAAACCCATGGACTATATGAGCCTTGAATACCCCATGTGGCTGGAGGAGAAGGAGTTCGTAACGGGGAAGGGGGACGAAGGGCGCGGCTATGAAACCCTCATTATCGGGGATTCGCGCGCGAAGTCCAGTGTTTTGCCCCTGGATTTGGACGAAAGCGGAAATACCTATAATATAGCCATCGGGGGAGCCACACCCATAGAGATGTACTATGCCCTTGACAGGTATTTAAAGACGCATGAAGCCCCGAAGTCGGCTTTTGTGATTTTTGCGCCCTACCATTTTTACGATATAGACAATTACAATCAAACCCTGTACTTTAATTATCTGGATATAGGGCAGATATTGGAGGTGGCCAGAGAGGCCAGGGGCTTGTACGGGGAGGACAAGGTAGCATATAAGGGTTGGATAACTGATGTTATTTCTTATAAGCTGAGGTTTCCCTCCAAATACCTCGCAGCAGTGTACGAAGCTTTCCCGGGAGGATGCAGGGCTGAGAATACTGAGCGCTACCTGCAGGTACGTAAGGAGCAGGGCTTTACCCTTTTCGGGACGGATGAGAGCAATAATGAGCCCAGCTACGAGGTGCATGAAACTGAATTTAAAAGCTCGGGAATTTCGGCTAAATATTATGAAAGGCTGTTACAGAGGCTCGAGGATGAAGGGATCGAAGTCACCATTGAGCAGGCGCCTTTGAACCCGGCCTCCTACGACGGTCTTAAACCGGAATATTTACAGGGCTTTAAGGAATATATGGAGACGATAGAGAAAAAATATCCGGAATTTACGGTCGTCAGGGAAATCCCCAGGTACGAAGCGGAATGCTTCGGGGATAATAACCATTTAAACAGGACCGGGGCGGTAAAATACACGGGTATGCTTAAAGAGAAATACTTCTGATACAGGTATCATGAATTTTTTTAAAATGGAGAGGATATGTCAAACAAGATAATCAAAGAGATAGTTGAATGGGTAATGGTTGTAGTAATTGCGGCGGCGGCAGCCCTTTTTATAACCGAGGTGCTGATAGTCAATGCCACCGTGCCGACCCAGTCTATGGAAACCACCATAATGGCAAAGGACAGACTTATAGGCTCGCGCCTGTCTTACAAGAGCACGGATCCGGTGAGGGGAGACATTATAATCTTTAAGTATCCCGATAACGAGGAGGTACTGTTTATCAAGAGGGTTATAGGCCTGCCGGGGGAGATCGTGGATATTCACGACGGGAATGTCTATATTAACGGGGAAATCCTTGAGGAACCCTATCTGACGGTCAGAACGGAAGGAACCTTCGGCCCTTACGAGGTTCCTGAGGGACATTTCTTCATGATGGGGGATAACCGGAACAATTCCGCCGATTCCCGATACTGGAAAAATACATATCTTTCCCGGGAGGGCATAGTCGGGAAGGCTTTGTTTAAATACTGGCGAAAGTTTGAATTATTAAACAACAAATAAGACGTTGAATGGAGGCTTGTTATGATTTCTGAAAAAATGCAGGGACTTGTGAACAATAATTCCGTCATCAGACAGATGTTTGAGGAAGGACAGAGGATGGCGAAGGAATTCGGGGCAGAAAATGTCTACGATTTTTCTCTGGGCAATCCTAATGTGCCGGCTCCCGAGAAGGTTAAGGAGGTTGCGAAGAGGCTTCTGGACACCTCGGAGTCAACAAAGATACACGGCTACATGCCGAATGCGGGCTACCCGGAGGTCAGAAAGACCATAGCGGAAGCCCTGAACAGGCGTCACGGAACCCATTTTAACGAGAATAACATCATGATGGCGGTAGGGGCGGCAAGCGCCATAAACTGCGCGTTAAAGGCCATTCTCAATCCCGGGGATGAGGTCATCGCCCTTGCGCCGTATTTTGTGGAGTATAAGAACTACACGGCGAACTATGACGGGAAGCTTATTGCGGCCATGCCCGATCCTGATACCTTCCAGCCCGATCTTCAGGATTTCGAAAGCAAGATAAATAAAAAGACCAGGGCGGTCATCATCAACAATCCGAATAACCCTACGGGTGTTATTTATCCTGAGGAGACTATAAAAAGGATTGCCGATATTCTGTATGCAAAGCAGAAGGAGCTGGGTACGGAGATCTTCATAATTTCCGATGAGCCCTACAGGGAGCTGGTCTACACGGATACGGAGGTTCCCTATATCACAAAGTATTACGACAATACCATGGTGGGCTATTCCTTCTCCAAGTCCATGTCGCTGCCGGGGGAGAGGATAGGTTATCTCGTAGTGCCGGATGAGGCGGCGGATCACGAGGAGCTCTTTGCGGCAGTGACCATCGCCAACAGGGTCATAGGCTGTGTAAACGCGCCCTCCCTTTTCCAGAAGGTCGTAGCAGAGTGCATCGATGAGAAGGCAGATGTGGCCTTTTACGCAAAAAACAGGGATAAGATCTACGGAGCCCTTACAGAGCTGGGCTTTGAATGTGTACCCCCGGAGGGAGCCTTTTATATGTGGATAAAGAGCCCTGTACCGGACGAGAAGGAGTTTGTTGCGGAGTGCAAAAAGGAGCATATCCTGGTGGTTCCCGGCTCCTCCTTCTGCTACGGAGGCTATGTAAGGCTTTCCTATTGCGTATCCCATGAAACAATAGTTAATTCCATTCCGGGCTTTGAGAAGGTGGCGCAGAGATATGGGCTTAAAGGATAATATCAGAAGGGTCGTTCCCTATACACCGGGGGAGCAGCCGAAGCAAAAGGTTATAAAGCTAAATACCAACGAATGTCCCTATCCCCCTTCGGAGAAGGTAATTCAGGCTTTGAAGGAAGCGGATTACAGCCGCCTTCGCCTGTATCCCGATCCGGTATGCGATTGCCTCCTGACGGCTCTTTCGGAGTATTATGGGGTAGCGAAGGAAAAGATTTTTGTCGGCGTGGGCTCGGATGATGTTCTTTCGATGTGCTTCCTGACCTTTTTTAACGGGGACAAGCCTGTGCTTTTCCCGGATATAACCTATTCGTTTTACGATGTGTGGGCGCAGGTTTACAGGATACCGTTTAAGCAGCTTCCCCTTCGGGAGGATTTTAGCATCGGGGCGGAGGACTATATGGCTGAAAACGGCGGTATAGTTCTGGCAAATCCCAATGCTCCCACCGGAGTGGCCGAAGGGCTTGAGTGCCTTGAAAGGATAATAGCGGGAAATCCCGAAAGCGTCGTCATTGTGGACGAGGCCTATATAGATTTCGGCGGGGAGACCTGCCTGCCCCTGATCGATAAGTACAGCAATCTGATCGTCGTTCGCACCATGTCCAAATCGAGGGCCATGGCGGGGATGAGAGTGGGCTACGCCTTCGGCTGCGCCGAGCTTATAAAGTATTTAAACGATGTCAAGTTTTCGGTCAATTCCTATACCATGAACCTGCCCTCGCTGATAGCGGGAGAGGCGGCCATAAGGGACGGAGAATATTTTGATAAGATAACCGGGAAGGTTAAGGCTACCCGGGAGTGGTGCAAGGAGGAGCTTAAGAAAAGAGGCTTCCTCTTTGCCGATTCCATGGCTAATTTCATTTTTGCGAAAAATCCGGAATATCACGCTGCCCGGATATTTGAAGAGCTTAAAGGCAGGGGCATCTACGTAAGATATTTCAATAAGCCCAGGATAGACGAATATTTACGCATAAGCATAGGCACCGACGAGGAGATGCGGGAGTTTATCAAGGCACTGGACGAGATACTGATACTGCCTGAGATCGAGAGAAGAGGTTAAGAGGGTAATTATTATAAGAAAGGATGCTGCATGTATAACGGGTTTGTAAAGGTGGCGGCCGTAACTCCCGAGGTAAAGGTTGCCGATATCGAATTCAATAAAAAAGAGATAGTAAAAAAGATTGCTGAAGCCTGCGCCCACGGGGCGGAGATCATTGTATTTCCTGAGCTTGGCATAACGTCCTATACCTGCGGAGATCTGTTTTTGCAAAAGACATTATTGAGTCGGGCGGTGGAAGCGCTGGTTTACATAAGAGACCATGTCAGAAACGCTCTCGTTTTTGTGGGGCTGCCCTTTGCCTTCAGGGGAAAGGTCTATAATGTGGCGGCGGCACTTTACAAAGGGCGGATACTGGCCCTCATTCCCAAGTGTAATATACCCAACTATTCGGAGTTTTATGAGAAGAGATATTTTACCGAAGGCAGGAGAGAACCGGTTTACATAAATATAGGAGAGGACAGGGTTCCCTTCGGTACGGATATTTTATTCGAGGGTTCAAACGGATATGACGGGGTCATAGTCGGAGCCGAGATATGCGAGGATGCCTGGGTGATAGATACCCCTTCTTCGGCGCATGCTGCGGCAGGGGCAAATCTTATCGTGAATTTGAGCGCTTCCGATGAGGTTGTCGGAAAGGATGATTTCAGAAAGAATCTGATTTCGGCGCTCTCGGCCAGGCTGGTTTCGGGCTATGTCTATTCCTGCGCGGGCGAAGGGGAGTCCACTCAGGATCTGGTCTTCGGAGGCGGAAGTATTATTGCCGAAAACGGAAAGCTCCTCTCCGAGGCCCCGCTTTTTGAAAATTCCATAACCTATGCCGATATAGATGTGCAGAAGCTCTCTGCCGAGAGACGGCGGATGAACACCTTTGAAAGCGCTTCTGTTGAGTCTTACCTGCACTTAAGCTTCGGCCTTTCCGAGGAGGAGCTGAGCCTTGAAACAAGGCCCGGAAGATTTCCCTTTGTGCCCGAGGATGAGGGTACCCGTTCAAAGCGCTGCGAGCAGATCCTTTCCATTCAGGCGATGGGTTTAAAGAAGAGGCTTAAGCATACCGGTGCTAAAAGGGCCGTGATAGGGCTTTCCGGGGGACTAGATTCCACTCTGGCCTTTCTCGTATCCGCCAGAGCCTTTGACTCGCTGGGCCTTCCACGAAAGGATATTATCGCCGTAACCATGCCGGGCTTCGGAACCACGGACAGGACTTACAATAACGCTCTCGAGCTGGCTAAAAGCTTCGGGGCAACAGTTAAGGAGATAAGCATACGCGATGCCGTAAGGCAGCATTTTAAGGATATAGGCCACGATGAGTCGGTTCACGACGTCACCTATGAGAACTCCCAGGCCAGGGAAAGGACCCAGATACTTATGGATGTGGCAAACGGAATGGGAGGTCTTGTAATAGGAACCGGGGATCTGTCCGAGCTCGCCCTGGGCTGGGCCACCTATAACGGAGACCATATGTCCATGTACGGGGTAAATGGCGGCGTCCCCAAAACACTGGTGCGCCACCTCGTGCGGTACGAGGCGGATAATTCGGGAAGCCGGGTATTATCGAGGGTCCTGGAGGATGTGCTGGATACGCCGGTAAGCCCCGAGCTGCTCCCGCCCGAAAACGGGGAGATCTCTCAGAAGACCGAGGATCTGGTCGGGCCCTATGAGCTCCACGACTTCTTCCTTTATTATGTGCTCCGCTACGGCTTCGAGCCCTGCAAGATCTTTAAGCTGGCCGAGCTGGCCTTTGAAGGGGAGCATGATAGTGAGACGATACTTAAATGGCTGAAGACTTTTTACAGGAGATTTTTCTCCCAGCAGTTTAAGCGCTCCTGCCTGCCCGACGGGCCCAAGGTAGGTACCGTGGCGGTCTCTCCGAGAGGGGACTTAAGGATGCCCTCCGACGCGGAGGCTTCGATCTGGCTTGAACAGCTAAACGCCATCCGGTTATGAGCTTAAATCTGCTTTTGGGAGGCTCGGGCTATGGCAAGACCGAGGAGCTTTACTCCGCGGTGGTCAGGGAAGCCACGAAGACCCTCACGAAGAATTGCATAATAGTCGTGCCCGAGCAGGATTCCTTAAGAGTTATAAGGGAAACGGCGGAGAGGATGCCGGGCAGGGGCATTTTAAATATCGATGTGCTCTCCTTCAGCCGCTTCGCCCACAGGATCTTCGACAGCGCAGGCATCGACAGATCGGTTATCCTGGACGATACCGGGAAAAACCTTATCATAAGGGGTATCATACGGGAGCTTGGCGGAAGCCTGCGGGTCTTTAAGGAAAAATCGCTGAAGCCGGGCTATGTCAGCGAGATCAAATCCATAATTTCAGAATTTATTCAGTACGATATACTTCCGGGGGATGTGGACAGGATGATGGAAAAGTCCGCATCCCGCGGCTATCTTTGCGCCAAATTGCAGGACATAAGGCTTATTTACGAGGCCTTTAAGAAAAGAATGGAGGATACCTATATTACCAGGGAAGAGCTTCTGGATGCTGCCATAAGGCGCGCGGAGGGAGCGGATTTTCTGGAGGGTTCTTCAATTTTCTTTGACGGCTTTACCGGTTTTACCCCCATTCAGTACAGATTTATAAAAATGCTTATGCGCCGCGGAGCGGATATTTTCGTCACCTTTGACTATGACGGGAAGGACGGGGAGCTGTTCGAGCTGCCCTTAACTGCAGCCGCTCATTTAAGGGAGGCCGCCGGTGAATGCGGTATCGAGGTCAATACCGTAAGGCTCTATGAAAACGCTAAGAGAAGGCTCGCGGGAAATCCCGAGCTCGATTTTCTCGAAAAGCACCTTTTCAGAAAAAGATCCGGAGTCTTTGAGGGAGAAAACAGGAGCATAAAGATCGTGGAGACTGACTCACCCAGAACCGAGGTCAGGTATGTTCTGGGGGAGATAAAAGGGCTTATAAGCCGGGGAGTATGCGGATATGCAGAGATCGGAGTCGTCATGAGCGATACCGCAGCCTACGGACGCCTTTTAAAGGAGGAAGCGGTCCGTATGGGTCTGCCCGTGTTTATAGACGAGACCCGGGGAATAAGGCTGAACCCTTTCGTGGAATACGTCCGCTCCCTTATAAATATCGTTATAACCGATTTTAATTTTGATGCGGTCTTCCATTATCTTAAAGGAACCATGAGCGCTGTTTCGGCCGAGGAGACGGACAGGCTCGAAAACTACGTGCGCGCAGCGGGAATAAAGGGACATTCGGGGTATTCTAAGGAATTTAAGTATAAGGGGCGAAGGGTCAGCGAAGATGAATTGGCAGAGCTCAATGAAATAAGGCAGAAATTCCTTGAGGAGGTCGACCCCCTGTATGAGGCGCTTTCGGGAGAGAAGGTATTAAAATGCGGTGAGATCTGCCATATTCTCGAGACATATCTTCAAAAAAGCGGGGTGGAGGAGAAAATTCTCATACGTGCAGAAGAGTTTTCGAAGAACGGCGATAAAGCCCGTGCAGACGAGTATTCCCAGATCTTCGGAAAATTTATTTCCCTCCTTGAGATCATGAGGGAGCTTATATATGAAGAGGAGCTTTCCCTGAAGGAGTATTCGGAGCTTATTAATGCAGGACTGGAGGAGATACGTGTTGGAGTCGTGCCTCCGGGGAGGAAATGCATTATGGCCGGAGATATGAAGCGGAGCCGGCTGAACGGGATAAAATATCTCTACTTTCTCGGGGTCAATGAGGGCAAGGTGCCGGCCGAGGGAGGCAGCAAGGGGATCTTAAACGATATGGACAGGCAGTTTCTCTCCGAAAGCTTTACCCTCGCGCCTACGGCCTACGAAAACATAGGGACGGAGAGGCTTTACTTCTATATGGCAGTAACCAAGCCCACGGAGGAGCTGACCCTTACCTATCCGGGAACGGCAGAGGACGGGACGGCTGCCAGAAGCTCCTACTTTATCAGTTCGGTTCGAAAATGCTTTGATAATTTAGAGGTAATGAAGGTCAGCTCGAAGGATACCGACAGGGATTTTAACTGCATGGCGGATATACGGGCTATGGCGGCCCAGACCTTAAGAGAGGTCGGGGAAGAACAGGCGGAGGCGGGACGCTTTGCCTTAAGCTTCCTTAAAGAGGAAGGGGCTGAGGCGGAGTTAAGCCGCCTTGCCGGCTATGTTTTTACACCTTCGTCGGCTGATCCCTTAAGTAAGGCTTTGGCGGCTGTACTCTACGGCGCTGACAGCGGCAGGACATCCCTTTCACCCTCCAGGCTTGAGATGTTCGTCTCCTGCGCATATGAGCATTTTTTAAGATATGCCTTAAAGCTTAAGGAGAGGGAGGAATACGGCTTTGAAAAGAGGGATCTTGGCAGCCTTATGCACGAGATCTTAAGTATAATTTCCGGGCTCTTACAGGACAGGGGAGAAAGCTTTGCTTCCCTGGACGAAGAGCAGGCTGTTGTGCTTATCGACGAGGCGACCGAAAAGTTCCTCGAGGACAACGAAGCCGTGGCTCTTAAGGGTTCCGGCAGGAACAGATATTTTATCGAGCGGATGAAGAGGATAATGCGGCGCACCCTAAAGACGCTTAAAATGCAGCAAAACAGCGGCTCCTACAAGCCCGACCTCTTTGAGCAGCCCTTTAAGATAGGAAATATCACCGGAAGGATAGACAGGGTGGATATTTCGGAAACCTCCGAAGCGGTATATGTTTCCGTAATCGATTATAAGTCGGGAAATAAGGGCTTTGACCTGAACCGGGTCTATTACGGCCTCGATATGCAGCTCTTTTTATATCTGTACGGGGCCATGGGGCTGGAAAAAAGCAGGCATAAGGGAAAGGTCATAAAGCCCGGAGGGATCTTTTATTACCATATAGACGATCCTGTGATCGCAGAGGAGGAGCTGGGCTCTGCCACGGCAAGCGACGAGGCGGTTGAGAGTGCCATAAATTCAAAATTGAAGCTCAGAGGGGTGCTGAACGCAGATATAGAATCCGCCAGACTCTTTGATAAAGCTCTGGCTCCGAAGGTAAATTCGAAGGTAGTGCCCGCCGGCATCCTCTCAAACGGGGATTTTTCAAAAAACTCATCAGTGCTTTCCGAGGAAGAATTGTTTGAATTTATCAAGCATATAAGGAAGATTTCTGACGAAAGCCAGGAGCGTATATTTAGCGGTGAGATAGAACGAAACCCCTACATATATGACGGAAATACCCCATGTGACTACTGCGTGTATTCTGATATGTGCGATGAGAAAGACAGGCATGAGAAGACTTCCAAAAGAAGATTAAAGAAAATTTATCAGTAAAAATGGCAATAGAATTCAGCAGAGAACAAAGAAAAGTTATAGAAGAGCGGGGAAAGAATATCCTCGTTTCCGCCGCCGCCGGTTCGGGTAAGACGGCGGTACTTGTGGAGCGAATCATACAGCGGATACTGTCGGATGAAAATCCCGTGGATATAGATAAGCTGCTGGTGGTCACCTTTACGAACGCTGCGGCGGCCAGTATGCGGCAGAAGATCAGGGACGCCCTGGAAAAGCGGTATGAGGAGGACCCGGAAAACGAAAATGTCCTCCGGCAGAGAACCCTTATAAATATGGCCCATATCACGACAATACACAGCTTCTGCCTATCGGTGATCAGGGATAATTTCAACAGGATAGAGCTGGAGCCGAATTTCAGGATAGGAGACGAGGGGGAGCTGGCCCTGTTAAAGGAGGATGCCCTGGAAGCTGTGATGGAGCGCGCTTACGAGGAAGCGGATGAGGGCTTTATGGACTTTCTTGCCGCCTATTCGCTAAAAAGGGATGACAGCGACGTAAAGAATGCCGTTATGGAGCTTTACGAATTTTCCCGGGGCAAGGCCCAAAGCCGGGAGTGGCTCGAAGCACTTCCGGGCGCCTATAGGACAGAGGGTTCCGGGATAGAGGGCATGGCGGTATACGAAGAGCTTATGGAGGCGGTGCACTCGGGACTCAGGCTCTGCGCGGACTACCTGCGGGAGGGCTTAAAGCTCTGTGAAAGAAGCGGAGGACCGTATTTTTATGCCCCGACTATTGAGCAGGAGCTTGAGGCCTTTGAGGGGATGCTTAAGCTCGAGTCTTTCGAGGAGATAAGGGCAGCCTTGGATAATTTTTCCTTCGGCCGCTTAAGTTCCAAAAAGGACGAAAGCGTGGACGCGGGGCTTCGTGAAGGGGCAAAGGAGTGTCGGGATGCCGCAAAAAAGGAGAAGGAGAGGCTTCGGACACGGTTTTTCATGCACTCCTGGGAGAAGGAGCAGGAAAATTTCCGAAGGGCCTATGCTGCGCTGGAGCAGCTCTCTTCCCTTGCCCTGAAGTTTGACCGGGAGTTCTCGGAGTTAAAAAAGGAAAAGAACATACTGGATTTTTCGGACATAGAGCATTTTGCCCTGGAGGTCATGCATGCGGGGGCGGCTGAGGAATACCGCAGGTATTTTGAGGAGATAATGACGGATGAATATCAGGATTCCAATGCCGTACAGGAGGAGATACTCACCTCCATAGCCCGGGATAATAATTATTTTTGCGTGGGAGACGTAAAGCAGAGCATATACCGCTTCAGACTGGCGGAGCCATCCATCTTCATGGCGCGCTACGATAGCTACGAGCATGATGACAAAAGTGTGAGGATCGACCTGAAGCAGAATTTCCGCTCCAGAGAAACCGTACTTAAGGCAGTGAACCGTGTCTTTGAACCCCTTATGACAAGGAATTTCGGGGGAGTTGACTACAACGAGGATCAAAAGCTGCGCGCCGGAGCGGTTTTTGAGGATAACGGCAGCGGGAATGAGAGCGAATTCTATTATATAGAGTCAGACCCGGAGAAGGAACTGGACAAGGTGCAGACGGAGGCTTACTGGGCGGCGGGGAAGATAAAGGAGCTGGTTGGAAGCTATATGGTCACCGACGAAGGGGGCTTAAGGAAGTGCCGGTACGGAGATATTGTCATTCTCATGCGTGCATTGTCTAACCGCTCTGAGGTCTTTGAAAAAGTGCTTACAGACAGCGGAATCCCTGTATTTACGGCAAGCTCTGCGGGCTATTTTCAAAATGATGTAATAAGGAAGATAACAGATCTTATAAGCGTCATAGACAATCCGAGACAGGATATACCCCTGGCCGCGGTACTGCTTAGTCCCTTCGGGGGCTTTACGGATACCGAGCTTGCGCAGATCAGGGCCTTTAAACCGGAGGGGCTTCTTATAGATGCGCTTCGGGCTGTAAGAGACGACGGGACAAAGGGAGCTGATGGGACGGCCGGGGAGGTTGATGCCGGTACCAGCGGAAAAATCGAAGCGGTCACTGTCGAAAAGGTCGATGCGATATTATGTAAACTTGAAAAATACCGCAATCTTTCCTCTTATATGCCGATTCATGACCTGATGGATATTATTATCAGGGAAAATGACTATGAGGCCTATGCCAGGGCCAGAGGCGGTCCTTCCGTTGCAAATCTGGAGCTGCTGTTGAAAAAATGCGCGGATTTTGAGGCTACAAGCTATCATGGCCTGTTCCATTTTGTCCGGTATATAGAGAAGCTTAAGAAATACGAAACCGAGACCGCCGGGGCTTCCATGGCGGACAGCTCCGACTGCGTGCAGATCATGAGTATCCATAAATCCAAGGGGCTCGAGTTTCCCGTGGTGCTGTTAACGGGCTGCGAAAAGAAGTTCAATATGCAGGATACGAGGGGGACTATCATAATGGATTCCTCCCTTGGAGTTGGGATTGATGCCATAGACCCGGCAAGGCACCTGAAGGCGCCTACGCTGATAAAAAACCTTATTGCAGAGAAGCTTGTGAACGAAAGCAAGGGGGAGGAGATGAGGGTTCTTTACGTCGCCATGACCCGGGCCAAGGAAAAGCTCATCATGAGCGGGGTATTTGACTCTGCGGAGGAAGCCAGAGCCGGGAAAACGGTAAATCCGAAGCTTGCGGACAGCTATTTTGCATATATTAAATACGGACTGGACCATGGCTCCCCAGCGGGTCAGGAGCCTGTCCTTGTGGAAAAAGAAGCGCTCTTTGAAGATATAGTAATGGAGACGGCCCGGGCCGCCGCCGGGACGGAAATGGAAGTTGAAGAGCTGACACAGGCTGAAAAGCCGGAAGAACCATGGGACTTTGAAGAGGAAGCAAGGCTTAAGATAAAATTTGAAGACGACCATGAGCTCATCAATTCAATTCCTATGAAAGCCGCGGTAACCAGGCTCAAGGAGCATTTTAAGGCCGAGGATGAGGGCGAGCAGAGGGTGCTGACAGCCGAGGAGGAGGACAGGGCCTCGGAGAAGCTAAACCCCGACAGAGGTAAGGACAGGCAGGATGACAGGGCAGCCAGAAGAGGAACCGCCTATCATAAGGCTTTGGAAAAGGTTGACATAACTAAAGTAAGGGATTCTGAATCAGCCTCGGCCTATTTGGAGAGTCTTGCAGCCTCCGGAATGCTGGCGGCCGAGGACGCCGAGCTGGTGAACCATATGGACATATTGAGGTTTGCGCTCTCTCCCCTGGCGGAAAGGATGGACAGGGCTGGCGGCAGGAAGGAGCTTTTCAAGGAGCAGCCCTTTATCTTTTTATGTCCGGCGAACGAGGTGGACAGCTCTTTTCCCGGGGAGGAAAAGGTGCTCATACAGGGCATCATCGACGCCTTTTTTATAGAAGACGGAGAGATCGTAATAGTGGATTACAAGACTGACAGGGTAGGGCAGGCCCAGGTGCTAAAGGACAGGTATACAGGGCAGCTGGAGCTCTACGCCAGGGCGCTCAAACAGGTCACGGGAATTAACGTCAGGCAAAAGCTCATATATTCCGTCGCCCTGCATGAAGAGATAGAACTTTGAATTATTGGAAAAAACCTGATTTTCCATGGTTTTTTATGTGACAAAGGGAAGTATTAGTGGTAAAATTGAATCCCTAAATATGGATTACCGCATAAGCGGTTCCCTGATCTACGGAGGAGAGGATAGATGAAAAGGGTTTTAAAGCTTGTGTTCTGCATTGCGGTATTGACAGTGCTCCTGGCGGTGAATGCCTTCGGAGCCGAATTGTTTATAATACCCAGCGCCGGAGCGGAGACGGTCTTACGGGAGATACCGACTTCCTTTGTTTATAACGCTGATTGGCAGAGCATATTGGAGACACTAAGCAATCCCGTTACAGTACCGGATACCGGTGAGGTTGTTATGGAAAATACGGACAATACGGAAGCTGCGGAGACTACAGATGCTGCGGAAGAAACTGCGGAAGCTGCGGAGTTAACCGGGGAGGACGCCGGAACGGCGGAAGCCGGAGCAGATGCCGCGGATACAGCGGTTGCCGGGGGCACTGAAGAGACGACGGAAAATACGGAGCCTGCCGCCTCTCAGACAGAGGCCGAGACAGCCACTACACCGGTAGCCACCAATAACCGCGTAGTCTGCATAGATGCGGGCCACCAGTCAAAGGGAAATAATGCACAGGAGCCTATAGGCCCCGGAGCCACCCAGACCAAGGCAAAGGTTGCCGGAGGAACCAGGGGCGTAGCCACCGGAGTACCGGAGTACCAGCTTACACTCGATGTGGCGATGAAGCTTCAAAGCGAGCTCCAGTCGAGAGGCTATACGGTAATAATGTGCCGCACCAGCCACGATGTAAATATCAGCAACGCCGAGAGAGCCGAGATCGCCAATAATGCGGGAGCCGGAGCATTTTTAAGGCTGCATGGAAACGGAGCCGGCTCGGGAGAGGCTTCGGGTGCGGAGACATTGGCGCCTTCCTCGTCAAACCCCTATTGCAGCGGTATAGCCGCCCAGAGCCAGGCGCTTTCAAAGACAGTGTTAGACGGGCTTTGCGCCGCCACGGGAGCCAAGAACAGGGGCGTGAAGATAACGGACAATATGAGCGGAATTAACTGGAGCCGGGTTCCCGTCACTATAGTTGAGATGGGTTATATGACGAATGCGGCCGAGGACGCTCAAATGCAGGATCCTTCGTATCAGGCTAAGCTGGCAAAGGGCATGGCGGATGGAGTCGATGCATTCTTTGGGCTTTAAAGAGCTGCTTATAATGGTTCCCTTAGGGATATGTGCATCCCTGGGGTTGAACTGCTTTATATCTTTGCTCAAGCTTACCGAATTATTTCCTTCCTATACAGAGGAGGTCTACGAGGTACTATTTTCAAATTCCCTTTCCATAGGGCTTGTAATGTACGGTTTTATCATACCCGGGATAGAGGAATTGCTTTTCAGATGGATATTGTTTGATAAACTTTCGGGCTTTGTCCCGGTGAAAACCGCAGGAATTGTATCTTCTGCGGTTTTCGGAATTTATCACAGAAATACGGTGCAGTTCCTGTATTCATTTGCCTTCGGACTTTTGCTGGCTTATTGCTTCTGGCTGTTCAATTCCATACTGGCTTCATGGCTGCTGCACGGAAGTGCAAACATATTTATATACCTGATAAGCTCGCTCGAGGTTTTCTCGTTTATGGGTAAGGTTCCGTGGCAGGCAGTCGGCATGGTGTCGGGCTTCGTGGGAACGTTTTTTATTATGAGATTTCTGATGCACTTCGAAAGGAGAAGGAGCTATGGATGATCTGTCACTGGAATACAGGATTGAGAGGCAAAGGCGCGGTACGGATATGCTTATAAAGGCTGGGGTCATAGCCGCGGCTCTTTTATTCGTGTTCCTGGCGGTCTTTATGAACGCCCTGTTTTTGCTGCCTGCTCTTGGCTGCCTCGTGGCAGGAATTATCTTTTTTCCGAGGCTTGATGTCGAATATGAATATCTCTTTGTAGCCGGGGAGCTTTCAGTTGACTGCATTTATTCAAAGAAAAGCAGAAGGAATCTGGTGAACTATTCCTTAAGCGACGTTGAATTCCTGCTTCCTGAAAACGAGGCCGGACAAAGCGGGCAGAGCGGACAGGGCAAGGCTTCATACAGGAAGCTCGATCTTTCCTCCGGCAGGGAGGAGGCGGACAGATATGTTCTGGCCTGCCCGTATATGGGGAACATGGATTACGCCCTTATAGAGCCGGGAGAAAAGATAATAAAGGCAATTTATGACAGGTATCCGAAGCTTAGGATAAGGCGGTATGCAAATTAGCGCTGCAGCCCGGTGGTCTGGCTGACCACTGAATTGTATCAATTTAGCGGGTTTTTCACTGATTTACAACACAGTTTACATTGACATGAATGGCTTTTTTTGATACAGTTTACGAAACTGTACAATATCTTGTAGAAGTCAGCTAAAGAAACTACAGTTTGTTGAAAATTTAATATGAGGAGAAAATTATGAGTCAGATTATCGGAGACGGTATTACCTTTGATGACGTCCTTTTGCAGCCGGCCTACTCGCAGGTTACGCCGAATGTGATCGATATTTCCACAAATCTTACAAAAAAAATAAGGCTCAATATTCCTATGATGAGTGCGGGCATGGACACCGTAACGGAATATAATATGGCCATAGCGATGGCCAGACAGGGCGGAATCGGCATTATTCATAAGAATATGTCCATTGAACAGCAGGCTGACGAAGTGGATAAGGTAAAACGTTCCGAAAACGGCGTTATAACCGATCCGTTTTTCCTCTCACCCGAGCATACATTGAAGGATGCAGAGGATCTGATGCATAAGTTCAGGATCTCGGGAGTTCCCGTTACGGAGGGAAAGAAGCTCGTCGGGATAATCACGAACCGGGATCTTAAATTTGAAGAGGATTATACCAAGAAGATAAGGGAGTGCATGACCGGAGAGGGGCTTATTACCGCAAAGGAAGGGATAACCCTCGACGAAGCGAAAAAGATATTGGCAAAGGCCAGAAAGGAAAAGCTTCCGATAGTTGATTCGGAAGGAAATCTTAAAGGCCTTATTACCATAAAGGATATAGAAAAGCAGATAAAGTATCCGCTTTCGGCAAAGGACGATCAGGGAAGACTGCTTTGCGGGGCCGCTATAGGCATTACCGCTAATTTCCTCGACAGGGTTGCAGCCCTGGTGGATGCCAAGGTGGATTGCATAGTGATAGATTCGGCACACGGGCATTCCGCCAACGTCATAAAGGTATGCTCGGAGGTCAAGAAGAATTATCCCGATCTGCAGGTCATCGTCGGAAACGTGGCTACGGGAGAGGCTACCAGGGCGCTCATAGACGCGGGAGCGGATGCGGTCAAGGTAGGAATAGGACCCGGAAGTATCTGTACCACCCGTGTAGTTGCCGGAATAGGCGTACCTCAAATATCGGCCGTTATGGATTGCTATGAGGCGGCCAAAGAGTCGGGAATTCCTATAATCGCCGACGGAGGTATTAAGTACTCGGGAGATATAACCAAGGCCATAGCGGCAGGCGGAAGCGTAGTCATGATGGGCTCCATCTTTGCGGGCTGCGATGAGGCTCCCGGCCAGTTTGAATTATATCAGGGGCGTAAGTATAAGGTTTACAGAGGAATGGGTTCCATTTCCGCAATGGAGAACGGCAGCAAGGACAGATATTTCCAGGAAGGCGCTAAGAAGCTTGTCCCGGAAGGAGTTGAGGGAAGGGTACCTTATAAGGGCTCTGTGGAGGACACTATTTTCCAGCTCATCGGCGGACTTCGTTCCGGTATGGGATACTGCGGAGCGCCGGACATCAAAACCCTTCAGAACGAAGGCAAGTTTATACGTATTTCTGCTGCCTCCCTTAAGGAAAGCCATCCTCATGATATTCACATTACCAAGGAGGCACCGAACTATTCGGTAGACGATAGCTTTTAATTACCAGAGAGTACGCATAACATCCCGGCAGGCTTGTTTCTGCCGGCTTGTTATGTATGCACGTGTGAGCTGTCGCGGAGATTAAGATATATTATGATCTATTATATTATAAGCGAGTTAAAGCAGGCATTTAAGAGAAAACTCTGCAGAAGCTATTTTATATGCATCATCATCGCATGTTTACTGGCTAACCTGGCAATAACCGTTTTCAGAGATCTTTTGTATGGCATAAATGACGGAACTTATGCCTACAATCTGATAATGTTTGCCAAAGGGTTCTTTTGGATACCTTATTACAGTTGTATTGTTTTGGCGGATATAGTTTTCGGAGAAACATATCCGGATCCCAGGATAAGAAACCGTTCTAATCGGGGATTGGGACGAACCGGGATATATTTGGGAAAATTAATTGCACAGTGGCTGTTATTATTTATCTTTACAGTGATCACAACCGTGCTGTTCTTGACGGTAACGGCTGTTTTTCAGATACATGACGGGACTATAGATTCGTCTGTGGTTCTGGACTTTATTCAGAATGTGGCCTACGCCTTCCCTCTGCTGATGGCAGGTGTTTCTATATCAAACATGTTTCTTTTTCTGTTTGATAACAAGAAGAGAGCATATCTGTTTTATATAATATTTGTTGTTATTATACCGCGCATTATAATGCTTCTTTCAACTGACAATTTCGGTCTGGCACCTATGCATGCCATAAGAGAACTGCTGTTGACCCCGCAGTTCCAGTCACTCCAGTTTTACGCAACACTGGATATTCCCAAAATCATAATTTCGTCAGTTATATATATTATAATATCAAGCGTTATTGGATGTATGAGGTTTCGCAATAAGAAATGGCAGCGTAAAACTGCATAACACCTATGTCCGATAACTATTTTTAGGAGGTTAAAGATGCAGCTTGGGAGAAATGAGCCCTGCTGGTGTGGAAGCGGAAGAAAATATAAGACCTGTCACCTGGCCTTTGATGAGAGGATAGAAAGCATCAGGGCCCAGGGACATAAGGTTCCCAAACACGAGATATTAAAGACCAGGGAACAGATAGAAGGCATCAGGGAAAGCGGAAAAAGGAATATTGCCATTCTGGACTATGTTGCCGAGCATATAAAGGCAGGAATATCCACTCAGGAGATAGATGACTGGGTGGCTGCCAAGACAAAGGAGTTTGGGGGCATTGCCGCTACTCTGGGTTATGAAGGCTTTCCGAAGAGCTGCTGTACCTCGCTAAACGATCAGGTCTGCCACGGTATCCCTTCCGAGGAGGACATCCTTCAGGACGGGGATATTATCAATGTGGACTGCACAACGATATATAACGGCTATTATGCTGACTCTTCGAGAATGTTCATGATAGGCGATGTGGACCCTAAGGCCCGGAAGCTGGTCGAAGACGTCAAAAAGAGCGTGCAGATCGGTCTGGATGAGGTTAAGCCCTGGAGGTTCCTCGGAGACATGGGCTCGGCTATAAACGAATTCTGCAAATCCCAGGGCTATTCCGTAGTCAGGGAGATAGGCGGTCACGGCTGCGGGCTTGATTTCCATGAGGAGCCCTGGGTCAGCTACGTTTCAAAACCCGGAAAAGAAATGCTTATGGTTCCCGGCATGAGCTTTACCATTGAGCCTATGGTAAATATGGGAGCTCAGGAAATATATGAAGACGCAGATAACGGCTGGACCATATATACTGAGGACGGTTCTCTTTCGGCACAGTGGGAAGTGCATCTTGTGGTGACCGAAGACGGTTATGAGATATTGTCCTATTAATATATATTCAGGCATGAACTGATGAGGCTCTTAAGCGGAGGAAAGGATTAAAAATGGCTATAATTGTTCCGGAGGGCTATGCCCCGAAGATGGATATTCGCGCCACCCAGGTGGCAATAAAGGAAGTTAAGGATTTTTTCGAGAGGGCTTTGGCGGCGCAGCTTAATCTTACCCGTGTATCGGCCCCTCTTTTTGTCAAGCCCGAAAGCGGCTTAAACGACAACTTAAACGGGGTGGAGCGTCCGGTCAGCTTCGATACAAAGGATGAGGGCAAGGTAGTCGAGATAGTTCAGTCTCTGGCTAAATGGAAAAGATATGCCCTTAAGCAGTACGGCTTCAGTGCGGGAGAAGGTCTTTATGCCGATATGACGGCCATAAGGCGGGACGAGGATACGGACAATCTCCATTCCATCTACGTGGATCAATGGGACTGGGAGAAGGTTATAAACCGCGAGGAAAGGACCTATGAGACCCTCAAGGCTACGGTGGGACATGTTTATGAGGCGTTGAAGAAGACCGAGACATATCTGGCCGATAAATATGACTTTCTGGAGCCCATGCTTCCGGCAGAATTATCCTTCATAAGCTCACAGGAGCTTTTGGATATGTATCCGGATCTTTCCCCCAAGGAGAGGGAAAAGGCCTATGTAAAGGACAAGGGCGCGGCCTTTGTGTCGCAGATAGGAGATAAGCTCAGCAACGGAGAGCCCCATGACGGCCGCGCTCCCGACTATGACGACTGGAGCCTGAACGGAGACATCATTTTATATTATCCCGTTCTGGACTGCGCATACGAAATTTCCTCCATGGGCATCAGGGTGGATGAAAAATCCATCGTGGAGCAGTTGGATAAAGCCGGCTGTCCGGACAGGGCAAAGCTGGAATTCCAAAAGGCTCTGATAGCCGGAGAGCTGCCCCTGACTATCGGCGGAGGTATCGGACAGTCGAGGATCTGTATGTATTTCTTAAGAAAGGCCCATATCGGAGAAGTTCACAGCAGTGTATGGAAGATCGAGGATGTTGCCTATGCAAGGGCACATGGACTCAGATTGTTATAAAAACACAGCCGTAATTATATGAACGACAGCATATCCATATCAGTAAGGCATCTGGTGGAGTTTATATTAAGAAGCGGAGATATTGACAGGAGGCATTCGGCCTCATCGGCGGAAGCTATGCAGATGGGGTCCATGATACACAGGAAACTTCAGGAGGAACAAAGCACCGAGGACTATGATTACCGTGCAGAGGTCCCCTTGAAGTTTATTCATGAGGCGGATGAGTATGAGCTGGTGATCGAGGGCAGGGCTGACGGCATAATCACCCTGGATAATCAGGTCATAATAGACGAGATAAAATCTGTTTACGGGGATGTTAAGCATCTGGAGGAGCCGAAGGAGGTTCATCTTGCACAGGCGAAGGTTTATGCTGCCATCGTAGCCGAACAGCGAGCATTGCGGGAAGTCGGCGTCAGAATGACCTACTGCAGTATCGATTCGATGGAGATAAAATATTTCCATTACTCCTATACCATCGGTGAAATAACTCAATTTTTAAAAGAACTTATAAATGCATACCATAAGTGGGCGGTGTTTATCGTCCAGTGGAAGAAGCTACGCAATGCTTCGGCTTCTGAACTGGAATTTCCCTATCCTTACAGGGAAGGTCAGAAGGAACTGGCAGCCAATGTCTACAGGACGATCTATCATAGAAAACGCCTGTTTTTAATGGCGCCTACGGGAGTCGGCAAAACCCTTTGCGTTACCTTCCCTGCCGTAAAAGCCATTGGAGAAGGACGCACGGATAAGATATTTTATCTTACAGGGAAAACCGTGACCGGACAGGCCGCAGTAGAGGCCTTTGATGCTATGGCCTCTAAAGGGCTGAAGATAAAAACGGTCGTTATTGCCGGAAGGGAAAAGGTCTGCCTTAACGAGGAGGTAAAGTGTAATCCGGATGAATGTCCCTATGCAAAGGGGCACTTCGACAGGGTAAATGATGTGCTCTATAACCTCCTTACCTCCGCGGACATCTACAGCCGGGAGGACCTTTCCGATGCGGCCCTGAAGGCCGGTGTGTGTCCGTATGAGCTCGCGCTGGATCTGGCGACCTTTGCCGATGCGGTCATATGTGACTATAACTATGTTTTCGATCCAAAAGCGGCTTTGGCGGACTATTTTGCCCCCGGCAAGGACGGCAGCGAGCTGATCCTTGTAGACGAGGCGCATAATCTCGTGGACAGGGCGAGACAGATGTACAGTGCCTCCCTGGACAGCGCAAGGATAGCAGCTGTTAGGAAAAAACTGAGGAATGCCGTGAAGAACGGAGAATTTCCGAAGCGTATTCCCACAAGGGCCGGGACACAGCTTGGAAAGCTTGTCAAAATACTGGATGATCTAAGCGATAGGCACGGGGATTTTGCCGAAAACGTGGATAAGGACGAATTTATCCTAATTGCGGGAAAGGCCCTGGCCTTATTTGAGGATATGCTCGATGCCAAGGAGCTTAAAGGCCTCTTTGACGACGAGGATATACTTAACTTTTATTTTGAGCTGAACAGCTTTGTTTTCACGGCAGGTCTCTATGATGAAGAAAGTTATGTAAACTATATTGAGCGTATCCATGAAAATAACGTAAGGATAAAGCTTATGTGCGTAAATCCTTCGTCAAATCTCATGGAATACCTTGGAAAGAGAAGCGCAGTATTCTTTTCGGCGACGCTCATACCCGTAACCTACTATATAGACCTTATCAGCGCCGACAGGAGGGATTATACGGTCTATGCCAGATCTACTTTTGATAATAACAGGTGTGGTCATTTTATAGTTGAAGATGTAAGTTCTCTTTACAAGCAGAGGGGAGAGCAGACCTACAATAACATAGCGAGAGTTATTAAAGATGTCTGTTCCCAGCGGGAAGGTAATTACATGGCCTTCTTCCCCTCCTACAGCTTTATGGATGAGGTCTACAGCATATATGAGGAAAAATTCGCGCAGGACGGCATAGCTGCGGTGAAGCAGGCTAAGAGCATGAGCGAGGAAGCCAGAAACGCCTTCCTGGAGGAATTCAGAAACAGGAAAAGCGGCAATCTTGTGGGCTTTTGCGTCCTGGGAGGAGTGTTCTCGGAAGGCATCGACCTTAAAGAGGACGCCCTTATAGGGGCATTGGTGGTAGGAACAGGGCTTCCGATGCTTACAAAGGAAAGAGAGCTTCTGAAGAAGCATTTTGACCTGCGGGAGATGAACGGCTTTGACTATGCTTACCGCTTCCCGGGGATCATCAAGGTTTTGCAGGCCGCGGGACGGGTCATACGTACCGAAAAGGATCTGGGGATAGTAGTTCTTATGGACGAAAGATTTACCGGAAGAGGGTACAAAGGGCTGTTTCCCGAGGAATGGGACAATATCACGGAAACGGACTCCTATGCCATAGGGGAAGAGGTAAACGGATTCTGGGCGAGCGTAAATGAGGGTATCCCTCAATTACGCTTCGACGAAGGAAACATTAAGGAGAAAGATTATGTGGGCAGATGAAAGTGTATTTTATCAGATTTACCCGATGGGTTTTGCGGGAGCTCCCTTCGAGAATGACGGGGTGCAAAGGCACGGCTTGAGCCGGTTTGCGGAGTGGATACCCCATTTAAAGAAGCTGGGGGTGAACGCCGTCTATTTTTCACCGATCTTTGAATCGGATACGCATGGCTATAACACACGTGATTATACAAAGATCGATGTAAGGCTCGGTACCAACGAAGAATTTGCAGAGCTTGTAAAAAAGCTGCATGAGGAAAAGATAAAGGTCGTTATCGACGGTGTCTTCAATCATGTGGGAAGAGGCTTCTGGGCCTTCAGGGATGTACAGGAAAAGCGTTGGGATTCGCAGTTTAAAGACTGGTTCCATATAAGCTTTGACGGGAATTCCAACTACAATGACGGCCTATGGTATGAAGGCTGGGAAGGGAATTACGACCTGGTAAAGCTTAACCTGAAAAATGACCATGTTGTGGAGCATATCCTGGGAGCTGTCAAAGGCTGGGTGGACGAATTTGATATAGACGGACTCAGACTGGACGTGGCATATTGTCTGGACAGGGGCTTCCTGTCAAGGCTCAGGCATTTTACTGATGGCCTTAAGGAGGACTTTTTCCTTGTGGGAGAAATGATACACGGGGATTATAACCAGTTCATGAATGATAACGCTTGTCACAGCGTAACAAATTACGAGTGTTATAAGGGTCTGTATTCCAGCTTTAACAGCATGAATATGTATGAGATCATACATTCCCTCTTAAGGCAGTTCGGACCGGAAAACTGGACGCTTTACAAGGGTAAGCATCTTTTGAACTTTGTGGACAACCACGACGTAAGCCGTGTGGCAAGTATACTTAATAACGAAAAGCATCTTCCGGTGATCTACGGCCTGCTCTTTGCCATGCCCGGCATACCGATGATCTATTATGGAAGTGAGTGGGGAGTTAAGGCGGATAAATCCCAGGGCGATCCGGCGCTGAGACCGCATTTTGAGAAACCGGAATGGAACTCCCTTACCGATATGATTGCAGCTATGAGCAGGGTAAAAAGAGAGTCGGAAGCGCTTAATTACGGGGAATTCAAGAGTCTGGTGCTGACCAACAGACAGTGTGTGTTCGAGAGGCGCTGCGGCGAAAAAAGAGTCATAGCGGCCTTCAATGCGGACGGAAATCCCTTTGATGCGCACTATGATTACGGTCTCGGCAAGGCGACGGAGCTTCTGAGCGGGCGGGAGATCGAAGTAAACGGCTGTCTCCACCTTGAGCCTTACAGCGTAATGTATATACAGGGTTAAAAGCCATGTCGATGTGTGTGATTGTAGGCGGAGGGGATTTCGGCGGAATAGACGAGCTTCCGGGAGAGAGGGATCTCCTCATTGCTGCTGATAAGGGGTATAAATATCTTGAAGAGCTCGGCATCAAGCCTGACATTATTGTGGGAGACTTCGATTCCTATGGGAAAAAGCCCGAAGTACAGGGAGTTGAGATAGTTACCCTTCCCGTCGAAAAGGATGTTACGGATATGCACGCGGCGGTCAGCATAGGCGAAAGAAGAGGGTACTGGAATTTTCATATCTATGGCGGCGGCGGAGGCCGGCCCGATCATACGATGGCCAATATCCAGCTTATAACCTATCTGGCTGAGAACAGGAAATTCGGCTATTTACACTATAAAGATACAATAATGACTGTTATAAGAAACTGTCAGTTCAGCCTTCCTAGAAATAACAGCGGATATGTATCTGTCTTTTCGCTGAGCGAGGTTTCCGACTCCGTAACCATAAAGGGTTTAAAATATGAGCTCGAGGATGAAAGGCTGAACAATGCCTTTCCTCTGGGAGTCAGCAACGAATTTATCGGGAAGCCGGCCTATATTGATGTGCGAAACGGCACGCTGCTTATTACCTGGAGCAAGGGAGAAAGCGCGGGGAAAGGACAATGACAGAGGTATGGGTCTCTAAGGAGGTGTTTCGCTATGATGCCGATTCCCTGGTCAAGGCCTTTTTCCCGGGAAGACCGGTAAAAAACCATCTTCTTGAAGGCATATCGGGCGATATTTTATGCACGAGGATAGAAGCTGAGAGTATAGAAACTATCGTTATTGAAATTCCCGAAGCTGACATCCTTTCCGGGTCCGAGCTCAGAAATATCCTTAAGAGAGAAATATATACGAGATTGAAGGAAGCGACGGGAAGGGAACTCCCCTGGGGGACTCTGACAGGGGTTCGCCCCGTAAGGCTTGCCTCCAAACTCATAAACGAAAGGGGCACCGCCGGCGAAGCCCGGGAGGCTTTAAGGGAGCTTTATTATGTCAGTGAAGAAAAGGCGGAGCTGGCAGTTGAAATAGCTTCCAGACAAAGGCAGGTACTTGAAAGGGTGCATCCGGAAGGGTTAACGGGAGGAGTTCTTCCCTCCTACAGCTTATATGTAGGAATTCCCTTCTGCCCGTCAAGATGTACCTATTGCTCCTTCGCCTCCTACCCCATAGAAAAATGGAGGGACAGGATAGATGAATATTTCGGCGCTCTGGAGAAGGAGCTTGAGTTTGTCCGGACAGCCGGAAGGGGCAAAAACCCCGATACAATATATATCGGAGGGGGTACTCCCACCTCTCTTGACGAAAAGTCCCTCGAAAAACTGCTGGAACTCATAGCTGCAAAAATAAATACGGCAGGGGCTGTCGAGTACACCCTGGAAGCGGGCAGACCGGATTCTATAACAAGGGATAAGCTCCGCATAATGAAAAAGTACGGAATAAGCCGAATCTGCGTCAATCCCCAGACTATGAACGATGAAACCCTGAGACGTATAGGACGCCACCATAGTGCAGATAACATACGTAATGCATTCCATATGGCAAGGGAAGAGGGCTTCGGAAATATCAATATGGATATTATCCTCGGACTGCCCGGAGAGACGGAGGAGGACGTTAAATATACTCTTGATGAGATAGCCCGACTGGCTCCGGATGATCTCACAGTCCATTCGCTGGCCCTAAAGCGGGGTTCTGTCTTAAAAGAGGAGTGGCTTGAGAGCGCAGCGGAGAAAGAAAAACCGGGACAGGAAACTGAAACTTCTTCTGACAATATTTCAAGAGCCGTAAAGCTCTCCTCAGACTGCGCAGCGTCCATGGGACTTAAGCCGTATTACCTGTACCGCCAGAAGAATATATCGGGTAATTATGAAAATACCGGTTTTGCAAGGCCGGGTTCGGAGGGGATTTATAATATAGTGATCATGGAGGAGATACAGTCTCTCGTTGCCTGCGGGGCCGGAACCGTGTCCAAGCGGGTTACCCCCGACGGAAAGCATATCGCGCGCTGCGATACACCCAAGGATATAGAGCAGTATCTTAACAGGATCGACGAGATGGTTGAAAGAAAACGCGAGCTATTTAAGGATGAATTATAAAACTAGCGTTATCGAATGGCTGTCCGTTAGTCCAGCATAGAACCGCAGCTTTCGCATATAAAGTATCCCATGGATTTATGCAGCCTTCCCTTTTCGCAGACGGGACACAACTCCCCCTCACCGATAATAAGCTTGTCATCAGGCTTGGAGGTCCAACTGTCCTTTTCATCCTCTTCGGCTTCAGCCTTTTCAATCGGCTCGGAAAGGGCATCATTTTCCGGAGTCTGTTCGGATTCATAGAAAATGTCGGTCTCTTCTATCTCTTCGCGCTGGGATGCCTTGGCAAGATTTTTGATCTGCTTCGAATTAATGTATTCGTTTATGGGCGGATCCACAGAAATTATCTCACAGCCGCAGCGCACGATCTTCGGGTCGATCTGGGTACAGTGCAGGCACCTGGCCTCTATATAGAAGGTCTTTCTAAGGGCCGGATCGGTAAATTTGGTGCTGATGATCCGGTGAAAAAGATTTTTATTGGCCAGAGCCACATCTATATTAATTCCTATGCCGGTAACCGAAATATCGTTTATTATACATTTATAATTCCCTTCCAGCAGGCTGATCCTGCATTCGGCCTTTTTATTCACAGGAATTCTTACGGCTCTGCGGCGATTTATCTGGAAGCTGTCCTTTTCGCATGTGATCACATAGAGATTCTTGGGAGGCTGTTCATATTTAATAGTGACGCCGTCCCAGGTATGAGTTCTTCCGGAGCGCCTGTTTAAGTATCTTATGGTTATGTTTTTAAGCATGCTGCTAAAGCGCATGATCTTACCGGAAACCACGATTGGCTCCGTATAAATGGAGTTGGGCACGCGGCACCTTATGGGAATAAGCTCGGTATTGAAGTCATAGCGCTTTGAATTTAAGTCGAACGATACAACAATGCTTTCGTTTGTCGGAATTTCCCAAAGATACATTTTCGTTGTACACTCCCTGAAAATATAGTAAAATTATACAATAAAACTGCTGACATGGGTACTGTGTTTATAAAAAAGTACAATAAATGGATATTGGGGCAATAATAACCGCAGCAGGCTTGTCCTCTCGGATGGGTGCGTTTAAGCCGCTGCTTTCATTTAAGGGTAAGACAGTTATTGAAAACACCGTAGGGACTGTTCTGAGCGTGATCACAGAGCCTGCGGTGGTAGTGACCGGGTACCGCGCTGAGGAGATAGAGGAAATCCTGAAAAAAGCCTTTGGAGATAGGGTAGTGACTGTCTGCAACAGGTCATACAGGGATACTGATATGCTGTATTCGGTAAAGACAGGCTTAAGATCCCTGCCGGAGTGTGACGCCTTCTTTTTCCTTCCGGGCGATATGCCTGCGGTAAGACCGGAGACCTTGAGACTCCTGATGGAAAAAGCCGCTGAAGCCGGAGATAGAATACCGGACGTTATCTTTCCTGAAACAGGAGGGCGCTCGGGACATCCTCCCCTGATCTCCGCAAAGCTCATCCCTGCAATTTTAAGCTATGAGGGTGAGGGCGGATTAAGAGGCTTTTGGAAGAGCTGCGGGGCAGATATGATAAGGGTTCCCGTAGAGGACGAGGGTGTGATGACGGATCTTGACACACCAGAGGATTACGAAAAACTTAAAAGTAGGGCATAACTGTTAAGAACAGTTACAGAAAGGCGCTGCCGGCGCCTTCTTATAAATACAGGAGGAAAGGCGAAATGGAGAAGATAAGTCAGAGCGTGGTCAAAAAGGATCATGCACCAAAGGTTTCCGGCCGCAGCATTTATGTCGCCGACTATCCGTCGGAGGGCGTGCTCTGCGGCAAGCTGCTCCACTCTAAGGTTGCCCGGGCGAAGATCCTCGGGGTTGAGGTGCCAAAGCTGCCCGAAGGCTATTTTTATGTCGATGCCCGGGACGTTCCCGGGGATAACAACGTAAATATAGTCCTGGACGACACCCCGGTATTCAGCCGTGATACCGTCGAATACATCGGCGAGCCCATAGCCATGATATGCGGACCCGATGAAAATGAGGTCGCCCGCTTAAGGGATGAGTGCAGGGTCAACTATGAGGAAATGGAGCCTGTTTTGGATTTTCGCAGCGCGGAAGAGAAGTTTTTTGACTATCACTTCGGTCACGGAGATGTAGACAAAGCCTTCGCAGAGGCGGACAAGACCTATGAAGAGGAGTTTGAGACCGGGTATCAGGAGCAGGCTTATCTGGAGACTCAGGGGATGATGGCCGAGCCCGAGGAGGGCGGCAGGATGTTCGTCCACGGCTCCGCCCAGTGCGCTTACTATATCCACGGAGCTGTAATGAGAGCCCTTGGCTGCGGCCCCACAGGAGTGCATATTAAACAGGACGTTACGGGGGGCGGTTTCGGCGGAAAGGAGGCGTTTCCGTCGATTTTAGGCTGCCAGGTGGCGGTTGCAGCCCGCAAGTGCGGCAAGCCGGTGCGCTGTGTTTTCGACAGGCGTGAGGATATGGAATATACCTCCAAAAGGCACCCTTCACTATGCAGGTATAAGGCGGCGGTCAGGGACGGGAAGGTCACGGCCCTGGATATAGACGTGAAATTCAACGCAGGCGCTTATTCGACTCTCTCCGCCGTAGTTCTTCAAAGGGGGATAATAGCTTCTCCAGGGATATACAATATTCCCAATGTGCGGGTTCACGGAAGCGCGGTCAAGACCAATACTTCGCCCTGCGGAGCCTACCGGGGCTTCGGCGGTCCCCAGACCTTTTTCGCGGTGGAGATGTTAATGAGCCACATAGCAAGGGATCTGGGAAAGGAGCCGCTGGAGTTCAAGAAAGCCCATCTGGTAAAGCAGGGAGATCAGACCTCCACCTGCGGAAAATATCATTTCCCGGTTCCTATTCCTGAGATGATAGACGAGGTGGTAAAGGAAAGCGATTTTGAAAACAAACGCAGGGAATATGCAAAAGCCCAGACGGGACGATACAGAAGAGGCATAGGGATGTCCATGTATTTCCACGGTGCGGGCTTTACCGGGGCAGGAGAGCGCGACCTTATCAAGGCGGTGGCAAAGCTTCGCAAATATGAGGACGGAAGGGTGGAGATACTTGCCTCCAACGGAGATATAGGCCAGGGTGTCAGGACCACCTTCCCCAAGATTGTTGCGAATGAGTTGAACCTTCCGCTGGAAAAGGTCTTCTACGAGCATCCGGACACCGCCAGGGTGCCGGATTCCGGGCCGACCGTAGCCTCCCGCTCCCTTATGATAGTCGGAGAGCTTCTGCGCCGGGCCGCGATAAAGCTGCGGGAGCAGTGGAAGGACGGGGAGGAGCAGGAGGTAGAGGAGCACTATAAGGAGCCGGACTTCGTTATACCTTTTTATATCGATAAGTTTGAGGGAGACGCCTATCCCACCTATTCCTGGGCGGTGAATGCGATCGAGCTGGAAGTGGATACCTATACGGGGGTTTCAAAGGTTCTCGGAGCCTACGGTTCCTTCGATGTGGGAACCCCTGTGGACTATAACGTGGTAATGGGACAGATGGAGGGAGGCTTCCTGCAGGGTATAGGCTATGCTTCAATAGAAAAGATGGACTATGACTCCAAGGGGCGGATACGCAATAATTCCCTTTCGGACTACCTTATCCCGACTACAAAGGACGTGCCTAAGCTTAAATGCATGCTCCATGTGGAGAAATATCCCGACGGTCCCTACGGGGCCAAGGGGGCCGGTGAGCTTCCCCTCGTAGGAGCTCCGGCGGCCTATCTTGAGGCTATGGAGCAGGCTCTCGGAGGAATAGAGCTCAATCATGCACCTTTCACGGCGGAGGATACCCTCCGTGCAGTAATGAAGGAGGTGGGCTGAAATGTCTGATATAAATTTCAGGTTAAACGGCAGGGAGGTTTCCTACAGCGGAAGCGCTGCTGACCGCTTACTGGACGTACTCAGGAACACATATCTATGCACGAGTGTGAAGTGTGGCTGCAAGGAAGGCGAGTGCGGAGCCTGCTCGGTTTTAATTGACGGGGTGCTCTTCAATTCCTGCTGCGTGGCTATGGGAGCGATAGAAGGAGCGGAAGTGGTGACTATGGAAGGCTTCCGGGAGACCAGGCGCTTCGAGGTGCTGGACAGGGCTTTCGGAGAACTGTCGGCTGTGCAGTGCGGCTTCTGTATACCGGGGATGGTCCTGGCTGCAGAGGCGCTGTTGTCTCAAAATCCTCAGCCCACCGAGGAAGAGATAAGAGAAGGGCTGTCGGGTAATCTGTGCCGCTGTACCGGCTACAATGCCATTGTAAATGCGGTGGGACTGGCTGCAAAGGAGGGCAAGGGACTATGGTAAACGGATACAGCGTTTCATCTCTGGCAGAGGCATTGGAGATCCGCTCCTCTCACTCTGTGGTGCCCTATGCGGGGGGAACCGATCTTATGGTCGAGAACCGCAAGGGAGTGGAATATCTGTTTTTGGGAAAGATACCGGAATTAAGAAATATCACCGAGGATGACGAGTACATAAGGATAGGTGCGGCAGTGACCTTTACCCAGGCCCTTGAGGACAAAAAAGTGCCTGACCTTATGAAGGAGGCTCTAAAAAGGATCGCCGCGCCGGCCATAAGGAATGCGGGAACCTTCGGCGGCAATCTGGGCAACGGCTCTGCAAAGGCGGATTCGGTGCTCATAGAATTCGTAAGCGACGCAAAGCTCAGGCTGGCTTCCCGTGACAAGGAAAGAATAGTGGATGTAGATAAATTTTATCTCGGAAGAAAGAAGCTGGATCTGGGTGAGGATGAGCTTATTTTGGAGGTTTTGCTGCCGAAGACCGGTCTGGATAGATACAGCTATGAGAAGGTTGGAGGACGCAATGCCCTGGCCATATCGAGAGTCTCATTTGCCGGGATCTTCGATGAAAAGGATGGCAGGATAACGAAGCTGGCCGCCGCCTTCGGAGCTGTGGCGGATACGGTTCTCCGCTATAAGGATCTCGAGGAGACGATGCTGGGGAAGACCATAGAGGAGGCCAGGGAGCTAAAGGAAAAATATCTGGAGAGCTACGCGGAGCGCATGGTACTGACCCAGGGCAGGGTGAGCGCAGAGTACAGAAAAAATGTCTGCATGAATTTACTTGGGAGTTTTCTGGCTAAATTCGGCATTTGAGGGAGGTGCCTATGTTTACCGTCAATATCAATGGCAAGGAATATGAATCCGCCCAT